>NZ_SCNC01000049.1:0-6750 GCF_005503635.1 Chryseobacterium sp. 2VB | reverse complement strand
GGCATGGGCAGGTAACTTGTTGATTTCAAAGGGATTGCTGTTCGGTATTTCGCCGCGTATCGTTGGCTGCCTTTCGAGAGACGAGGAGCAACCGAAATGCAAGGCTGGCAGACCCCATACCTTGGCCTGCGCGATCTGCCGCGCGAGCTCACTGACTTTGAACTCCAGGCCTTCTTCAGCTTCAGTCAAGCCGAGCTGGAGCTGATCTCAAGGCGGCGAGGCGACAACCACAAGCTGGGCCTGGCACTGCACATCGGTTTCGTGCGCATGAGCGGCCGGCCGCTAAACAGTGTGCGTGCGGTCCCGCCCGTCTTGCTGCGTCACCTGGGCCAGATGCTGGGCATCACCACCCCCGACCTGGCGTCGCTGCGTGCGCTGTACGCCCGTGGCCGAACCCTGTTCGATCACCAGCAGCAGGCCTGCGAGGCGCTGGGCTTTGCCTGGATGACCGAGCACCAGCGTCGAGCGTTGGTGCGAGTTCTGCGCGATGAAGTGACCCACAGCGCCGATCGTGAGCGGCTGCTGCTGCATGCCCGGCATTGGTTGTACGAACACCGGCTCCTCATCGTGCACGACCGTGTCATCCGCAGCCTGGTGGCGGTTGCACTGACCGAACTCGAGGCCGCCACTGCCCAGGCGATCCGAGCCGCAGTGCCACCCGGCCTTCTCAAACGCTGGGCGTCGGCGCTGGACAGTGCGCGCCTGGATGGCCAGCACAGCCAGAGCTGGCTGTGGAGCGCACCGGCCAAGCACTCGACGCGCCAGATCACCGAGGTGCTCGAACGTATTGCCTTCCTGACGGATTTGGGGATCGATCAACACTTGGGCCATCTCAACGACGTATTGGTGCGCCGGTATGCGCGGCGCATGGCCTCCCGTGCGCCCTCGATCAGCGCCCGGATCAAGGAGCCGGCACGCACTGTCGAGATGGCCTGCTTCCTGCGCTATTGCCTGCTGACGGCCACAGATCAGCTCATCCTCATGTTCCAGCGTCGTGTGGCCGACCTCTGGCGGCAGTGCGCCGACGGTGTGACGGCAACGGTTGACTGGGCGCAGCAGTACCAGCAATTGCTCCAGGAACTGACCGATCTTGCGGCCCAGGAGAAGGTGCCAGATGCCGAACTGCGTTCGCGCTTGGTCAGTCTGGTCGCGGTCAAGCGTGCCCGGCGCCCGCCCAGTCGAGCGTCGATCATCCGCCAGCACCTCATCGACGCCATTGCCCCGGTGCGCTCGCTGCTGGTGGCAGTGAGCGGGCTGGCCTGGCAAGCCACGGGCGAGCATCCGGCCATCGACGCGTTGGACAGGCTGCGCACCCTGTACGCTGGCGGCACCAAGAGCCTGCCGGGCGAGGTCACGGCAGCGCGCCTGGGCCCGGCATGGCGTCAAGCCATCGCTGACGTCGACCGTGAGCGGGCGTTCCGGGCATTGGAGGTGGCCACTCTGTTTGCCTTGCGCCGAGCGCTGCGCAACGGCTCGGTCTGGATTGAGCACTCCTTGAGCTTCCGCGGCCGCGAGCGGCTGTTCATCCCGGATGAGCGCTGGAAGACCGAAGCCCGGCGCCACTACGCCCGGCTGCAGCTGCCGGCCAAGGCCAGTGACTTCCTCACACCGTTGCTTGCACGCGTTCGCACAGGTATCGACGCGGTGGCGGCTGCCACTCGCGTCGGATTGCTGCGCGTGGACGACGAGTTGCACTTGGCGCCCCTGGCCGCCGAAGACGAAGATCCCGAAGTCACCAAACTGCGTAGCCGGCTTGACCAGCGCATCGGCGAGGTGCAACTGCCAGAGGTCATCCTGGCCGTGGACGCTCAGGTGCGCTTCAGCTGGATCATGCTCGGGCGTGAGCCCAGATCGAGCCAGGAACTGCTGATGACCTATGCCGGCATATTGGCGCACGGCACCAGCCTGACGGCCGCAGAGTGCGCCCGCATGATCCCGCAGCTATCGGCTCCCAGCATCCGCCAGGCAATGCGCTGGGCGGGCGATGAGCGGCGGCTGGCCCTGGCCTGCCAGGCGGTGCTGGAGTTCATGCAGCGCCATGCGGTAGCGGCAACGTGGGGCCGAGCCGATCTGGCCTCCTCGGACATGATGAGTCTGGAGACCAGCCGCCGGGTATGGCAGGCACGCCAGGATCCACGACGCCAGACAGCCTCCATCGGCGTTTACAGCCACGTGCGCGATCGTTGGGGAATCTTCCACGCCCAGCCGATTGTGCTCAATGAGCGCCAGGCCGGTGCCGCCATCGAAGGGGTGGTGAGACAGGAGCGGGTGGAGGTGTCGCAGTTGGCTGTCGACACGCACGGCTACACCGACTTCGCGATGGCGCTATCGCGTCTGCTGGGCTTCGATCTATGCCCGCGGCTGCGCGAACTGCGGCAACGCCACCTGTTCGTGCCGCGAGGAATGACAATCCCTGTGGAGATCGCCGCCGTGTGTGAGGCCAGCGTGGACACGACACTGATCGAAGCTCATTGGGACCAGCTGGTGCATCTGGCGGCCTCGGTGCAGAAAGTGACGGTTCGTGCCTCCCCGCAGAGCGAGGATTGGCGCGGGGTCTGCTCCAGGGGCGAGCGTAAGTGCTTGTCACGCTTTGAGTTTCTGTTGGTCTCCTAATCGGTCGCTGAGAGCCTGTTTGCGTGGTCGATTTCAGCTGCCAGCACTCGTTTTCGCTGCAGCAATTGACGGCAGGATCTGACCGGCGTAACGTTCCAGCGGGAAGCGGAAGACGCCGCGCAGGTTGATCCCCTCCAAGCGCGTCGGTGCAATGCGCCCAGTCAACTCAGGCGGCACGATCTGTCGCCTGTTGGCCCATCGGTCCAGTACGGCCTGCATCTGAGCCGTGTTCCACGCCATCACGATGTTGGCCAACAGGCTCAACGCATCGGCCACAGCCTGCATTTCATCGACACGTTTGGCCTGCGCCGGGCTGATCCGGCCGGTATAAATGGCGCGCTTGAGGGCGTTAACAGCCTCGCCCCGATTGAGCACCCGGCGCAACTCGTTCCTGAAAGCGTCCTTGACAAAGTAGTCAGCCAAAAACGCCGTACGCAGCAACCGCCCCAATTGCACGCCAGCCTCATAGATTGGATCGCCCTGGGCGGCAGAACCGAACCGCGCAAGAGCTGCCACCGCACTGGCATGTCCGCTCATGACCGAGGCTGCCAGGTGCACCAGACTATCCCAATGCTTTTCGATCAAAGCGACGTCGACATTGGCTTCGCACACCGCAGCGATTTCTGCGGGCACTTTGGTGCCGCGTGGCACAAAGAGGTGGCGCTGTTTGAGTTCCTTCAACCGCGGGCAAAGATCAAAACCAAGCAAACGGGCATGTGACATGGCAAAGTCGGTGTAGCCATGGGTATCCACAGCAAGCTGGCTGGTCTCCAGCTTTTCTTGGCGGATGACACCTTCAATGGCCACGCCCGCCTGGCGCTCATTGAGCACAAAGGGCTGCGCATGGAAGATGCCCCACCGGTCTTTTACATGGGAGTAGATTCCAATGGAAGGTGTGTTGCGCCGAGGATCAAGCCGGGCTTGCCACACCCGTTTGGTGGTCTCCATGCTCATCATGTCAGAAGATGCCAAATCGGACCGCCCCCAGGTGGCGGCAATCGGGTGTCGCTGCATGAATTCCAGCACAGCCTGGCAGGCCTGGCTCAGACGCCGTTCGTCCCGCGCCCAGCGCATGGCCTGGCGAATGCTGGTGGCAGACAATTGCGGAATCATGCGCGCGCATTCGACCGCAGTCAGACTGGTGCCGTGGGCCATGATGCCGGCATAGACCATCAGCAGCTCGTCGGTAGAGCGCGGCTCACGTCCGAGCATGATCCAGCTAAAGCGCACCTGGGCGTCAACGGCCAGAATCACTTCCGGCAATTGAACCTCACCGATGCGGTGATCCAAAGCCGCGCGCAGCTTGGTCACTTCTGGGTCTTCGTCCTCTGCGGGCAATGGCGACAAATGGAGTTCATCATCCACGCGCAGTACGCCACTGCGGGCTGCAGCGGCCACCGCATCGACACCGGCAGTTACTCTGGCCAGCAAAGGCTTCAAGAAAGTGGCAGCCTTGCTGGGTAACGATAGACGGGCATAGTGTTTCTTGGACTCTGCCTGCCAACGCTCGTCCGTGAAGAACAAGCGCGCACGACCCCGAAAGCTCAGGCTGTGCTCAATCCAGACCGAGCCATTGCGCACCGCGCGGCGCAGGGCAAACAGGGTGGCCACCTCCAACGCCTGAAACGCCCGTTCCCGGTCTGGGCTGGAGATCGAAACCTGCCAGATCATTCCCAGACTTGGTGCCACCACTTCAACTGGCAGCTTTCTGGATCCTTTGAGATATAAAGCTTGCAGCTTGGCAAGGTACTCGATGGCAGGATGCTCGCCGGTGGCCTGCCAGGGCAGCTTTGCAATGGCGACGAGCAACGACCGCACGGGGCGAATTCCATCAATCAATCCCTCGCGGACCAGGGAGGCCCTGCTCGGTGGTTTGCGTTTCTGGGTTTCGGTGATCAAGGCTTCAAGACGGGCACGCAACTCAGCATCTGGCACCGCACCTTGCGCGCTCAAGGCAACAAGTTCGCCGAGCAGCGTTTTGTACATTGCGGCCCAATTGACGGTAGCGGGGACATCGGCGGCAGCCTGACGCCACAGATCGGCGATCCGGCGCTGCACCATAAGGATCAACTGGTCTGTGGTGGTGAACAGGCAATACCGAAGAAAGCATGCGACCTCCACGGTGCGCGCTGGCTCTTTGATCTTGGCTCCGGCTGAGGGCGGCCTGGAGACAAGTCGGCGCGCGTAGCGGCGCAAGATGAGATCGGGGATGTCTGCCAGGTGCTTATGAACGTCCAGCGTGTAAAGCAGGTCGATGCGCTCCAGTACCTCGCTGATTTGGCGGGTTGAGTGTTTCGCCGGTGCAGCCCATAGCCAACTCTGCTGGGTTTGTCCATCTGGGCGCAGCTCTGAAACTGAGGCTCGCCAGCGATCAAGTGTTGCTGGATCAACGCTGGCGGCGATGGCGGTGCCTGTTTCAACTTCAAGCTGGGCAAGTGCCGCCGCAATCAGTGTCCGAATTGCCCGCTCGTGCACGATCACCAGCTTGTTCTTGTACAGCCATTGACGCGCCCGCACGAGTAGCTGATCGCGGTCGGCGCAGCGCGCCACTTCGTCGCGCAGTTCACGTACCAGTGAGCGGCGCTGGTGCTCGCTCATCCACTGGAATCCAAGGACCGTGCAGGCTACTTGTTGGTGATCGAATAGCGTGCGCCCGCGTTCATACATGGCTCTCAGCGAGGCGACTTCTGGTGCTGCAATGCCAAGCTCGTTGCCAAGGTGGCGCCACAAGGCTACTGGAATTACCCGAAAGGCACCGAGCAAACGCCCACTCATGCGCAGGAAACCAATATGGAGCGCCAGACCAAGCTTGTGGGAATCACCTCGGCGTGCATTGATTGCGTCGCGCTCGGCACCATCGAAGGTGAAAAATGCCTTCATCTCGAAGTCGCTGATATCGCGGGGGAGCCCACGCATCCCCAAAAACGTTGTGTGCCAACCCTGCATCGTGAACCTCAAAAGTGGGAGGCCACCATACCCGTTTACAAAGCGAACAGGAAAGTCAATGAAATCAACGGTCTACCAACACCACCTCCGCGCCAGTGCTAGCTTTTCGTACCGTCACTTATTGCACTGAAAACGAGGAGACCCCTTCACCGGCTGGCTGTTGTCGCCCATGATCGCCGCGCTGGCCATGTGCCTCAGCTCGGCCTCGGTGATCGGCAACGCGCTGCGGTTGCGGGGCGCAGTCATCCGGGAAGAGTGATTAGGACGCAGAAGTCCAAATGAAGAGACCTTCTCGTCAGAACTGACGAGAAGGTCTTGAAGGTCTGGCTCGCATGCAGCGAAGCCTTGACCGCAGGAGCGCAGGTGGCCAGCCTCAGTTGTGATGGCCTTTGTTCAGCAAGACATACAGACGCGCGACTTCGTTGCCCATCGTCGCGATGCTCTTCCCGTCGGCCGTCTGCATGACGGCACCCTTGCCGAGATGAATAGCACGTCCAAACTTGCTTTCCTTCGCCATCAGGCCGTCCTTGAAGACGTAGAGCTTTTGCCGCCCTGCAGCGAAATGACCTGCTTGGCCTCGGACTGCGCTGCGTCCATGGCGAATGCATGGGCCAGTCCGCCAGAGGAAATCATGCGATCTGAAAACCCATTTCTGATGCCTATGCCAGCAGACTAGAAGCGGGGTTTTTGGAAAGCCCACCGCGGCGCTGGTATCCGAGCACCACGGCCACGGACTGGTGGCCTGTCATCGCCATCGTGTCAGCGATCGAGACGTTCTGTGCGGCAGCTTCCGTCACAAAGCCCGACCGTAGCGAATGCGCAGAAAACTCCCCCTCAACACCCGCCAACAAACCCCGCGCCTGAACGATGTCGCGCACGGACGCTGCCGACAGCGGGCCACCCAGGTGGCCGCCCTTGAGCACCCGACGGAAGAGGGCGCCCTCGCGGATCCCGCTGATCAGTAGCCAATCTTCCAGGGCAGCACCCGCAGCACCCAGCACCGGCTTGTGGTTCTCGGGCCGGTCGACGCCACTCTGGTTCGTTTTCGAGAACGCGAGCTCGTAAGAAAACTCCCCCCGCGCCAGACGCTTCAAAAATTTAACGTCGGCCGCGGCCACTTCGGAGCGCCGGCGCCCACCACTGGCCCAAGCAAAGAGGAGGAGGGCACGATCACGCTTCCCTTTCAATGTG
>NZ_SCNC01000048.1:0-8067 GCF_005503635.1 Chryseobacterium sp. 2VB | reverse complement strand
TGCTAACGCGGGAGAGTAGGCCGCCGCCAGTTTTTATTTTATTTTTAAAAAATCCTTTATCATTGTGATAAAGGATTTTTTTGTTTTATACCCAAGTTAAGCTTATAAGCAATAAGTAATAATTGATAAACGATACATCAATCAACTATGATTGATCAACTATCACTTATCATTTATTACTTATGCTGGACAGCATACACTCCAATTGTCACTCCGTAGGAGTCTCAACAAAGTATCATCAAACAATTTTACAGTATCAAACCGTCTGAGTTAAAGAAATCATAAAGACTTTATAAAAAGAGTATGGATTCCTGCGGAATGATATAGTGGAAAGAAGTGGTACACATGAAAGAGAAGGACGCCGTTGGAACTCTCTAACTTTTTAAGCTTTAAACTCTATAAAAAGAGTCTGGATTCCTACGAAATGACACAGTGGAAAGAAGCAGCACAAATGAAATAGAAAGACGCTATTTACAAGAAAAGTTTTATCTGTTTAGTCTGCTATTTGTAGAATAGAAATCATTCTCCTCTTTTTAAGCTCATAAATTGCTTATCGCAAACAAAATCTGGGCTTATCATTATAAATAGGTCTGAGTGGCTGAAATCTGCTTTATTTTAATCCAGGTATAAAAAATCCCTTATCAATGCGATAAGGGATTAATTTATTGAAAAGTATAACAATAATATCAGACCTGTATTACTCCAAGATTGAACTTCTCCGTGATAGGAGAGTGGTTTGCAGCTTCAATCCCCATAGAAATCCATTTTCTGGTATCGGCAGGATTGATGATGGCATCTGTCCATAATCTTGCTGCTGCATAGGTAGATTCAGTTTGTTTCTGATATTTCTTTGAGATGGTATCCAGAATTTCGTTATGCTCTTCTTCAGAGATATTTTTTCCTTGCTTCTTTAAAGTAGATTCCTGAATCTGAGCCAGTACTTTTGCTGCCTGTGCGCCACCCATTACCGCTAAATCTGCCCAAGGCCATGCAACAATTAATCTGGGATCATAAGCTTTTCCACACATTGCATAATTTCCTGCTCCATAAGAATTTCCTGTTATAATAGTAAATTTAGGAACTACGGAATTAGAAACCGCATTTACCATTTTAGCACCATCTTTAATAATACCGCCATGTTCTGATTTTGAACCCACCATGAATCCGGTGACATCCTGTAAGAAAATTAATGGTATTTTTCTCTGATTACAATTGGCAATAAATCGGGTTGCTTTATCTGCAGAATCAGAGTAGATCACTCCTCCGAACTGCATTTCTCCTTTACCGCTTTTAACCAGCTTTCTCTGATTGGCTACAATCCCTACGGACCAGCCGTCAACTCTTGCTGTTGCACAGATAATACTTTTACCATAGTCTGGTTTATATTCTTCGTATTCTGAGTTATCCACAATACATTTGATAATTTCGTAGGTATCGTATTGCTCAGCTCTTGAGACCGGCATAATTCCGAAAATATTCTCAGGATTTTCTTTTGGTGGGAAACTTTCTATTCTGTCAAAGCCCGCTTTTTCAGTAGTTCCGACAGATTTCATGATGTTTTTGATTCTGTTCAGAGCATCTTTATCATCTTTAGCTTTATAATCCGTTACTCCTGAAATAGAGCAGTGAGTGGTTGCTCCACCCAATGTTTCATTATCAATACTTTCTCCGATAGCTGCTTTTACCAGATAACTTCCTGCAAGGAAAATAGAGCCTGTTTTATCCACAATCATAGCTTCATCACTCATGATGGGTAAGTAAGCTCCTCCAGCTACACAACTTCCCATAACGGCAGAGATCTGGATGATTCCCATAGAACTCATTTTAGCATTATTTCTGAAAATTCGTCCAAAATGTTCCTTATCCGGGAAGATCTCATCCTGCATAGGAAGATAAACACCTGCAGAATCTACTAAATAAATGATGGGAAGCTTGTTTTCCATAGCAATTTCCTGTGCTCTCAGATTTTTCTTTCCTGTGATAGGAAACCATGCACCAGCTTTTACAGAGGCATCATTAGCGACAATGATACACTGTCTTCCGGAAACGTAGCCAATAACAACTACAACACCTCCGCTAGGGCATCCTCCATGCTCCTGATACATTTCATATCCTGCAAATGCTCCAATTTCTATGGAATCTGAATCTTTATCGAGGAGATAATCTATTCTTTCTCTTGCTGTCATTTTTCCTTCATCACGAAGCTTTTGAAGCCTTTTCTCACCACCTCCTTTTTTAATCTCAGTGAGTAAGCGATTTATTTCAGATAATTTTAATCTGTTCTGATCCTCTCGTTTATTGAATTCGATGTCCATAAAATTTTCAATTTTTTACGCTTAAAGATACTATTTTTATGAGGAATATAAACTGGAAGTAAAACAGATGTTTAATTGTTTGGTTTCTAGTAAATTGTGAAATTTTTAACTAAAAAATATTTTTAAATAATTTATATTTTTTCTAACTTTACACTAGAGTAACAGAGGTGATATTCTCTGCAAAATACTCTAAGTTCCTAGTTTATTTTTTTAATAGTTTATTATTTGAAGGCCCTGAAAGTTTAACAAATTTTCAGGGTTTTTTTTATCTATATACGTTTGTCAGTAATACTACTATATATGATATTTAAGAGACCGTTTCGTCAGATGTTGTTTTGATTTCAATCCTGACTTGATATCATATTGGTTTTTATTTTTACTAAATTATTAGAAAACGTCCTGAATTAAGAGTAAAAACTATTAAAAACTTTATTTATCATCTTTTTATTAATATAAATTTATGTTTTTTTGTAAGATTTATAAAAGCGTATTTGTAAATTTGCACGTTAAAATCAAAAGGGGATAGGTTATGCATAAATTGGCGCTTTTCAGGTTACATTTAATAGTTTTTTTATGGGGATTCACCGCAATTTTAGGAAAACTGATTCAGGCCAATGCTCAGATTCTTGTGTTTTACAGAATGTTGTTTGCCTCAATCTTTTTGTATGTATTTATCAGATTCTTTAAAAAGGAAAGCATTAAGGTGTCCAGGAAAATATTCTTTCAGCTGGCCGCTATAGGCTTTGCAATGGCACTTCACTGGTATTGTTTCTTTTATTCTATTAAAGTTTCCAATGTTTCAATTGCCTTAAGCTGCCTTTCCTTATCGACACTTTTTGCTTCGATTCTGGAACCTATTATTTTCAAAAGGAAAATTGATATATCTGAAGTAGTAATGGGAACTGTTATTGTGGCCTGTATATTATTGATTTTTAAAACAGAATTTCATTTTAAAGAAGGTATTATTTATGGAATTTTGTGTGCTATATTCGGGACTGTTTTTTCAGTTTTTAATGGTAAAATGTTTGGGAAAACAAGTTCGGGAAACATTATTTTTTATGAAATCTTCTGTGGTTGGTTCATTTTAATGATATTTTATCTGCTTTCGGGGCAAATTTTTCAGATGAATGAAATAAACTACAGGGATCTGGCGTTAATATGCTTGTTAGCCAGTGTTTTTACTGCTTTTCCCATGCTGGAATCTGTGAATTTAATGAAATATATATCACCTTTTACTTTAATTTTAACAGTTAATTTAGAACCTGTCTACGGAATTATACTAGCTTTTTTTATCTTTGGAGAATCAGAACATATGAGCCCTATATTTTATGTCGCTTCAGGTGTTATGATACTGGCAATCATTGCAAACGGATTAATAAAAGCCAGAAAAACTAAAAACTTAAACTAAGCATCAAATTTATATGATGAAAAAATATTTTTTACTTGCATTTTCACTGTTGTTTGGGCTTTCTCAATCTCAGATTATCAGAAAATATTCCAATGAATTTTTAAATATCGGAGCCGGAGCAAGAGGACTTGCAATGGGAGGAGCGGTAATTACCAACCAGGATGATGTATATTCTCCTATGTGGAATCCCGCAGGTTTAATGTCTATCGAAAGAGACTGGCAGGGAGCAGCAATGCACGCAGAATACTTTGAATCTATTGCGAAATATGACTATCTGGCTTATGCAAAAGTACTCGAGGAAGGTGTTTTTGGGGTTTCCGTAGTAAGGCTGGGAGTAGATAATATTTTAAATACAACCCAGATGATCGATTCTGAAGGGAATATTGATTATGATAAAATCACAAAGTTCTCTCAATCCGATTATGCTGCTATTCTTTCTTATGCATTCAGACCAGGAGGAAATCCGAAATTAGACGTTGGGATCAATGCTAAGATTGTATATAGAAATGTGGGTAAATTTGCTAATGGTTATGGTTTTGGATTCGATGTTGGAGCGATTTATAAAGCAGATAACGGATGGAAGTTCGGGGGGATGGTAAGAGATATTACAACTACTGTCAACTTCTGGACGGTTAATCAGAAAGAACTTTCTACTGTTGTAAATGGGGAAGAATTTAACCCTGCTCCCAAAGATAAACTGGAACTTACAATGCCTAAACTGAATGTAGGGGCCAGCAAATTATTTGAAATCAACAGCAGCGTATATGTATTGCCGGAAGCAGGTATAAATGTGGATTTTGCGAAGACAGCATCCTTAATTTCTACAGACTTTGCCAGTATCAGTCCTTACGCAGGAGCTGAGCTGGGATACCAGAAAATGATTTTTGTGAGATTGGGGATCAACAGATTCCAGTCTATTACAGATATAGAAGATCTTAAAAGAAAAGTTTCTTTCCAGCCAAGTGCAGGTCTTGGAATAAGATACAGAGGGCTTACACTGGATTATGCCATTACAAATTCAGGGATTGGCGGATCTAATTTTTATTCCAATTTCTTCTCCTTAAAACTGGATATGGGAGCATTTAGAAACGATTAAAATTATAAAAATGAAAAAGTTATTAATGCTGATGTTGGTAATAAGCTCAACAATGGCTTTTACGCAGAAAGTTTCAGATTATAAATATGTAGTGATTCCTGAAAAATTTAAAACCTTTAAAAACAGCAGTTTTGGATTGGAAGCTTATCTGGCTAAAGGGCTGCAGGGAAAGAAGTATGAAATTTTAACTGAGGCAATGGACAAATGGCCATCTGAGGCTAGAAATAATTCCTGTAATGTAATTAATGCTGAAGTGCTGAATGATAAGAGCTTATTTACAAATAAAGTGATTTTGCAGTTCAAAGACTGCAATAAAAAGGTCATTTTAGAATCCAAAGGGCGCTCAGATATAAAGGAATTTGAAGAAGGGTTTCCTGATGCTTTAAAGCAGGCTCTGACACATGTTCCACTTTCCAGCCCGGTAGAAATGAAGCCTGCTAAAATATCAGATGCTGCTGAAAATGTACAGAATACAGTTTCTGAAACCGTTGTATCTGCAGGAACTCCGGAAGCAAATAATTATTCAAACGGGAAACTTAATCTTCAGAAAATACAGATTGATTCTAATCAGTTTATTTTGGCAAAATCCGGAAGTTCCGTACCATTTGCTGTTTTCAAAACGACTTCTAAGAGCGCTGTTTTCCTTGTAAAAATGGCTGATGGAAATACTACGATAGGATATTTTGAAAATGGAAATATTGTGATCGATATTCCACAGGCCGATGGCAAATTTTCCAAAGAAGTTTTTGTGGCAAAATAAATTATACATAACAAAATACATAAAAGGCTCTTAAAAAGAGCCTTTTATAATATATATGTTGATGTGTTTTTCATTCTTTTAGCATTTTAGACAGAGTCCTATAGATATGAAAGCAATTGGAGTGTCAAATCAAATAGCAAATGAAATGTGAATAGATTTATAAAAAGAGAAGAATTTTCATAGCATTATTGTCATTAGTTGATATTACTAATTTATGGAAAAAATATAAATAATACTAATATTTAATAAAATATTTATTTGTTTGTGTTTTTTATTGATAAATTTCCTTTTTGTACTGGGGATTGTTAGTTTTTGTCTCTTATTGAGTAAATGAAAAAAGTATATGAGTTTTTGCATTAAAACTTCATTTTGTTTGTGACAAATTAGCTGCCGTAGTGCATCAATTTATCAGTTAGCATTAAAAAATTCCCAAATCACTTTAGCTTTACTTTTCCCCAGAATTTCTTCAAGAGTTTCAAAATTGGCTTCTTTGATTCGTTTTACAGACTTCAGTTTAGACAAAAGCAATTCGATTGTTTTTTCTCCAACTCCAGGAATTTCTTCAAGCTCAGATTTTATCGTAGAGTTTTTTCTTCTCGTTCTGTGATGTTTTACCCCAAACCGGTGAGCTTCATCACGAACACGCTGAAGAATTTTCAACGTTTCAGATTTTTTGTCCAGATATAAAGGAATAGGATCTTCCGGAAAGAATATTTCTTCCAGCCTCTTGGCGATTCCTACAATGGTAATTTTTCCATAAAGTCCTAATAACCTGAGACTTTTTACAGCAGAAGAAAGCTGTCCTTTTCCTCCATCTATCAGAATCAGCTGGGGAAGACTTTCTCCCTCATCAAGCATTCTTTTATAGCGGCGGTAGATTACTTCTTCCATCGTGGCAAAATCGTTAGGTCCTTCTACCGTTTTAGGATGAAAAATTCTGTAATCTGCTTTGCTCGGTTTTCCATCTTTAAAAACAACACATGCAGACACAGGATTGGTTCCCTGAATATTTGAGTTATCAAAACCTTCAATATGTCTTGGTTCAACAGGCATTCTCAACAATTTCTGCATTTCTGCCATGATTCTGTTGGTATGTCTTTCAGGATCTACAATCTGAACCTGTTTCAGCTTTTCCAGACGGTATTCTTTAGCATTCTTTTCAGAAAGCTCTACAATTCTTTTTTTGTCTCCTACTTTAGGAACAATCAGCTTTACATTTGGGATTTCTACAGAAAGATGAAACGGTAGAAGAACTTCTATAGAATCGGAGGAAAACTTTTGACGGATCTCAATCAAAGCTTCTTCCATAATATCTTCATCCGTTTCCTCAAGAATCTTTTTAATCTCGGTGGTAAAACTCTGGATGATATTTCCGTTTCTGATTTTAAAGAAATTGACATAAGCAGCGGTCTCATCACTGGTCATTCCGAAAACATCTACATCATCAATATTCGGATTTACAACGGTGTTTTTAGCCTGATAATCCTCAAGAATATCCAGTCTTTCCTTAATGATCTGAGCTTCTTCAAATTTAAGATTGGACGCCAGCTTCATCATCTGATTCACCAGATAATCCTTTGCCTTACGGAAATCCCCTTTAATAATTCCGCGGATGGCATCTATTTTTTCATCATAATCTTCTTTGCTTTCAAGATCTTCACAGGGCCCTTCACAGTTTTTGATATGGTATTCCAGGCAGACTTTATATTTGCCTTCCGCAATTTTGGATGGGGAAAGATTCAGATTACAGGTTCTAAGTTTATAGATGTGTTTGATAGTATCCAGCAATATCTTTGCAGGGCGCACTTTGGCATACGGACCATAATATTCGGATCCGTCTTTAATCATATTTCTGGTCAGAAAAATTCTTGGAAAATCTTCATTTTTGATGCAGATCCATGGATAGGTCTTGTCATCCTTCAACATAACATTATAAAACGGCTGGTACTCTTTAATCAGATTATTTTCCAATAAAAGTGCATCATACTCGCTGTTTACAATCGTCGTTTCCAATCGCTGGATTTTGCTGACCATTATTTTGATCCTGTATCCTGAAAGGTTTTTATTGAAATAGGAGAGTACCCTCTTTTTCAGATTTTTAGCTTTTCCCACATACAAAAGCTGTTCGTTTTTATCATAATAACGATAAACGCCGGGTTCGGATGGTAAGGTTTTGAGCTGTAATTCTAAAGAAGGATTCATATAACAAAATTAAGGAAACTTTCCCTATTTAAAAAAAGAAAAAACCTGCAGATAATTCTGCAGGTTCCGGTATTTTGATAGTGTGTCTCGTCCTGAAAAAGGTTGACTAAAAAACCATAAAATTAGTCATCCTTATGAATCTAAAAAAAACATCGTCCTCTGTCCAAGAATATAGTGAGGCATTCAAACGACAAGTTGTCTCTGAATATGAACGGGGATTATATACAAAATCCCAATTGCAAACTCGATACAATATTCGGGGTAATTCATGCATTTCTAGTTGGTT
>NZ_SCNC01000047.1:0-9545 GCF_005503635.1 Chryseobacterium sp. 2VB | reverse complement strand
AAGAAAGTAGGGTAAAAATCAAAGACGTTCACCCTACGCAAGCTAACTCAAGGTCGCTTTTATAAATATAAATGTATAAAAAATATTTGGAAGTTAACACAGAATCTAAAGCCTGAGGTATATTTTTTTCCATTCAAACGGGCTAAAGCCCGTTCCTATTGAATATAAATAATCTCGAAATTTATAATCATAATCTCAAAACACGAATCACGAATCACGAATCACGAATCTCAAAACCTCGAATCCCGCACCCCATACAAAAAAAGCCACCAGAAAAGCTTCCGATGGCAGTTACAAAAAACAAGTGTATAAAAAATATATACTCAGATTAATTTCTCCAGAATAAATTCCCGTCATTCATCAGGGCTTTTATTTCAGACATTCTGGAAACAGCTTCTGCAGAGCATGAAGCATCTGTCAGAACAATTGCTGCTTCATCACCGGCTTTTGGCCATTGCTGCTTTCCTTTTTCATCCAGAGGAAGAATGGCTTGAGTCGCAAACTGCAAAGCTCTTGAAAGGGCATATTCTGTAGTATAACCGTACAGTTCAGCAATAAGATTCGCTTTCTGCAGCATACTTCCGGATCCGAAGGTACTCCAGTAGTCCTGTACGTTGTCATTTCCAATCAATACGTTTACTCCGTATTTTTTCAGGGTCGGAATAGGCATTATCTTTCCTTTAAAAGGTACGGAAGAAGCAATTCCTACTTTTCCGGCAGCCAGTCTTTCTGCAATCTGTTCAGTTTCTTTAGGAGAAAGATGAGCTAAAGCAAATGCATGGCTCACAAACGTTTTTCCCTGAAGTACCGGGTTTTCGATCGCTTTATCAATCAGATAATTGATCGTTTTCATTCCGGATTCTCCTGCTTCGTGCAGGTGAATATCAATTCCTTTGTTGTGATCTAAAGCCAGCTGAACCGTAAAATCCATTACTTTTTCAATGCTTCCATCAATACTTAAAGGATCCAGTCCGCCAATAAATCCCACACTTGTAAGCTGTGCTGCTTCTTTCATCAATGGAGCTGTTTCTGTATAATAAACTCCATGCTGCGGGAAGGCCACCAGTTCAGCTTTGAAAGAATCTTTTTTATTATTAAGAGCCTGCTCAAGATGTTCCAGAGATTTCAGTCCTGATGTAGGATCAATATTGAAATGCGTTCTTACAAAATGCGTTCCGTGATGCTGCTGTAAACTGATCAGCTGTTCTGCCCTGCTTACCGAAGTTTTCAACAATTCAGGAATGATTTCCTGTTCATAGGCGATCATATCTTTCACCGTTTTTCTTTTCGGAGAAAGGGCCTGCCATGGAAGACCATACAGGGTTTTATCCAGATGAATGTGCATGTCTCTGAAAGCAGGAAGCATCAGATAACCTTTTGCATCAATTGCTTTGGAAGCAGGATCATTGGCTT
This sequence comes from Chryseobacterium sp. 2VB, assembly GCF_005503635.1. Lineage (NCBI taxonomy): Bacteria > Pseudomonadati > Bacteroidota > Flavobacteriia > Flavobacteriales > Weeksellaceae > Chryseobacterium > Chryseobacterium sp. 2VB. The sequence goes on along the minus strand of NZ_SCNC01000047.1, from coordinate 8,132 downwards.
TTACTGTTTTTATTTTTCCATCTTCAATTTCAATACTGAAAAGGCCTGTTTTTGTTCCGGTAACCTCTTCATTTTCGTATTCAAAACCTGTTTCCAGACGGACATTTTTCAGGGAATAGTTTCCTTTTGCAGTTAATTGATAGGGAAATTTCATAATTTAAAATTTAACAATACAAAATTAAGCCGGTCTGAAAGTAAAACCGGTGTATCAATTATGTCTTGTTTTGTACAGATTATTCTTTGAACTGGGAAGGAGTCATTCCTGTTTGTGCTTTAAAGAATTTTGAAAAGCTGGCATGATCATAGAAACCAAGATCATAAACAATATCTTTTACAGACATTTCGGAAACTTTCAGCAGTCTTTTGGCTTCCAGTAAAATGCGGTTCTGAATAAGTGAAGAAGCTGAAGCATTGAGGTTTTTCTTACAGACAATATTCAGGTAGTTGGCAGAAATATTCAGTTTATCGGCATAAAAAGATACAGATCTTTCTGTTTTAAAATATTCGTCAATCAAATGCAGAAATTTTGAAATAATAGGATTTGAATTATAGATTTCAAAGTCTTTAAAAGCGCCTTCCACAGATTGACTCACCAGCAAACCGATCAATTCACTTCTTTTTTGAATCAGTTCCCAAAAGACTTTTTGTCCGTTCAGTTCTTTCTGAATGGCCTGAAATTCATACAGAAAAGTTTCAAAAACTTCTTTGGAAAGATTGATCACCGGATGGTTCTGGTAATATGAGGCAGAAAATCTTAATGAGGGCAGAAAACTTTCAAACCAATCTCTGCTGATCATCAGCTGATACCCGATGGTTTCTTTTTCAATCACCCATTGGTGTACCTGATCGGGAAAAACAAGGTGAATCTGATAATCTTTTACCTGATATTCTGTAAAATCGATGGTGTGTGATCCTGCTCCGTGCTCAAAAAGATTGATGATAAAAAAATCATGTTTGTGCGGATCATCAATGGAGCGCGCTCCGGAAAGTTCATTAAACAGCAGATTACAGCCTTTCAGCTGATTCTCACTAAATTCCTGAATTCCCAAAATAGGAAAATGATCTGTATGGTAAGCCACTCTGCCTGATTTTCTCCTAAAATTACTAAAATTTATGAGAGAAAAAACTAAAACAACCACAAAAGGAACAAAAGCTTTATTGTATCACGCCATCTTCATTTTCCATCTTCGTTTCGTGACTTTTTGTAAACTTTCATCCCCTTTATGGTTGAAAAAACACAACTAGATTATATATTAATTTATTTAATCCTTTTATTCTACATTAAAAAACAACGTTTCCTTCATGAACTAAAGACTCCACGTCTGAAATTCTTGATACTGCTTCTGCAGAACAACTTGCTTTGATCAATACAAAATTTGCTTTATCACCCGACTTTGGCCATTGCTGAGTTCCTTTATCATCTAACGGAAGGATATTTCCAGTGGCCAGTTTTAAGCTTCTTGATAATAAATACTCTGTTGAATATCCATACAATTGTGCCATTAAATTGGCTTTCTGAAGTACGCTCCCTGTCCCGAAAGTATTCCAGTGATCCACAATACTGTCATTTCCTGTGAGAACAGTTACATTATGCTTGTAAAGTGTTGGTATTGGCATAATCAGCCTTCCGAAAGGGATTGTAGAAACAATTCCAATTTGTGCATCACCCAATTTTTCAGCAATTTCTTCCTGTTTTGCGGCTTCTAATTTTCCAAGAACAAAACAGTGACTTACATATGTTTTTCCTTTAAGAGCAGGGTTTTCATTCACTTTTTTAATCAGATATTCTACCGTTTTCAATCCCGAATCTCCGGTTTCATGTAAGTGAATATCTATTCCTTTTTTATGATCCAACGCAAGCTGAACAGTAAAGTCTACCACTTTTTCGATATCTCCGTCTATGTTAAACGGGTCCACTCCTCCTATAAAATCAATATCCATCTTCGCCGCTTCTTTCAGATAAGGTACAGAATCCGTATAGAACACACCGTGCTGTGGGAATGCCACCAGCTCGGCTCCAAAGCCTTTCTTTTTATTTTCTAAAGCTTTCTGCAGATTTTTTAATGACTGAAGTTTTGAAGTAGGTTCAATATTCACATGGCTTCTCGCGTAGGAAGTTCCTTTCGACTGTAACAGTTCAATTAGCTTTTCAGCCTTAAAAGTGGAATTTTTAAGCATCTCAGGAAGCATTTTCTGCTCCAGTTCTATCATTCCTTTTATCCCTCCTGTTCTTTTTCTAACGGCCTGCCATTGATCTCCATAAAAGGTTTTATCCAAATGGATGTGCATATCCTTAAATGCAGGAAGCATCAACAGACCTTTTGCATCTACCGCTTTAGCATTCGGTTGATTGGGTGAAATCTTTATAATTTTTCCGTTCTCAACTTCAACATAAAATAGATCCGTTTTGGTAGAAGTCACTTCCCCATCCTGGTATTCAAATCCTGTTTCCAGACGAACATTCTTAAGGTTCATTTTTCCTTTTGCTGAAAGACTTTTCTCATCGAAAGGCGATGCAGTCATGATATTAGGTATTAAAGTTAATCCCGCTACAGCCAACGCTGAATTCCGGATAAAATCTTTACGGGAGATGGTATTGTCTGAGGTCTTCATTTCCAATCTATTTAAGACAAAATTAAAAAGAAGCCCCTTGAATGAGGTGTATGGTTTATTACAAAATCTGTATGATTTATACTTTGTGGTAATTATTTGGGAGAATTGTCAGTTTATCTTTCTACAACAAAAAGAGAACCCCACAACGCTTGTCATTCCATTGGAATCCTGATTATGCTGTTTTTACGTTGCTGAGACTCCTACGGAGTGACAAAGGGGACAGCCTTTACTTTTTGTATAAAACTAAGACTAGTAATTCCGACTAGTATAAAAATAATACACATAGTTTGTCATTCCGTAGGAATTCATATTATGCTGTTTACGGAGTGACAAAGATTATGGATATTTTATCAAGCTCTTTATCCAAAGAAACATGAAATTCTTTTGCATAAAAAAACCGGATTAAAAAATCCGGCTTCATTTATTTTTATTTATTTATTTATTTATTTATTTATTTATTTGAATATTCAAATTTTCTTACTGCTTCCAATGTCCTATCAATTTCTTTATCCTTGATGGCATCGCTGATGAAGTAAGTTTCATAACCGCTTGGCGGAAGATATACTCCATTCTGTAACATTTGATGGAAGAAATTATTGAACAATGAGTGGTTAGCTTCCTGTGCCTCATCAAAGTTGGAAACACTTTTAATATGGAAGAATACAGACATCATAGAACCTTTTCTGTTGATTCTGTGAGCAATTCCCTTTTCGTTTAATATTTTTCCGATCTCAAAATCCAATGTTTCTGTTGTCTTCTCCAATCTGTTGAAAAACTCAGGATCATTTTTAATAAGCTGAAGGGTTTTTAATCCTGCTCTCATGGCTAAAGGATTTCCGCTTAATGTTCCCGCCTGGTATACCCCTCCTTTTGGTGCAAGGTGATCCATGATTTCATTTCTACCAGCGAAAGCTCCTACCGGAAGACCTCCACCGATTACCTTTCCGTAAGTCACTAAATCTGCTTTTACATTGAAAAGTTCCTGTGCACCTCCGAAAGCTAATCTGAAACCGGTCATTACTTCATCAAAGATTAATAAAGCATCGTTTTCATCACAGATCTTTCTCAGGTTTTGTAAGAAATCGTTTTCAGGCAGCACACAACCCATATTTCCAGCAACTGGCTCTATAATCACAGCTGCAATTTCCCCCGGATTGTGGCGGAATAAATCCTGAACCTGTTCAAAATCATTATAACGGGCCAGCAAAGTATCTTTTGCAGTTCCGGCAGTTACTCCCGGAGAGTTTGGATTTCCGAATGTAGCGGCGCCGCTTCCTGCTTTGATCAGGAATGAATCTGAATGTCCGTGATAACAGCCTTCAAATTTTACGATTTTATCTCTTCCTGTATACCCTCTTGCCAGTCGGATAGCGCTCATACATGCTTCTGTTCCTGAAGAAACCATTCTGATCTGGTCAATATTCGGGACATTTTCAATGATGAATTTTGCAATTTCTGTTTCCAGCTCTGTAGGAGCACCGAAAGAGAATCCTTTCTCTGCCTGTATCTTCAGTTCTTCCAATACTTCAGGATGCGTATGTCCTAAAATGGCTGGCCCCCATGAGTTGATATAATCGATGTAAGTATTATCATCTGCATCGGTAAGGTAAGCTCCTTTTGCCGATTTCATGAAAACAGGCACTCCTCCTACGGATTTGAATGCTCTTACCGGAGAGTTCACGCCTCCCGGAATGTATTTGTAGGCTTCATCAAATAAAGCCGAACTTCTTTGATATTTCATATATACTTAGTTGCTGTTGACAGTTGCTGGTTGGCATTTAGCTGTCAACGGTAGACTCTCAACAAAAAAATTAAATTAGTTTCGTGGTTTTTTGTCTATTAAATAAATCAGCTGTCCTGCAGATGGCTGCTGTCCTTCATCCATTCTGTTTTTAGCATATAATTTATTTAACTTGATTCCGAATTTTTGTGCGATATCATGCATATCTTCTCCGTATTCAGCTTTATAGGTGGCTGTATTTCCGGTAGAATTTTTAGACTCAAGGAAAACGATGTCATTTTTCTTCAACGTTTCATTTTCCAGTTCATTCCATTTCATCAGCCTGCTTTCGCTTACTTTGAATTTATTGGCAATGAATTTTACATCGGTATCTTCAGGAATGATAATATATTTCAAACCGTCATTCGGATGACTTTTGATCAGAATAGAATTAAGAATTTCAGCTTTCGTTTTAATTCTCTCCACTCTTTTTTGCTGTTGGGCATAGGAAGTCTGTTTATAGGGAACTTCTACCGTAACCGGCTCTTTCACTTTTCTGGTTGCTTTTGAAGGTTCCAGCTGTGCCATGAAAGTTCTGTCGTCTTTCAGATCCGGGTACATTTTAAGAACAGCATACAATACTTCATTGGAATTGGTATTGTCGTATTCATATAATTTATACTTTTCAATTTTGGAGATAAGAATGGATGCATAGCGCGGGTTGGTAGCATATCCTGCTTTTTTTAAGCCGGTTGCCCACGCTCTGTAATCTTTCATATCCAATTTGAAAAGGTTAGCGTAATATTTTCTTGTAGATAAAAATATAGAATGGTCTTCATAAGACTGTCTCGGATCATCGTATACACGGAAGCACTCATTGGGTGCATCATCGGTATGCTTCATTGTTCTACCGGTCCAGTCTTCTTTACATTTTATACCGAAGTGGTTTTTACCTTCCTGTGCCAGTCTGCTCTGTCCGCCCCCGGTTTCCAATAATCCCTGAGCAAGGGTAATAGAAGCCGGAATTTTGTATTTTTCCATTTCTTCTACAGCATATTTAGCAAACTTCTGAATATACTGATCTTCGGTTGCCCAAGTCTGGGCTGAAAATTTTGATAAAACTAAAAGGCTTATGGATAGAAAAAGTCTTTTCATCTTATATTTTTTATTGTTTTAAAATGAAAGATGGAACACTAAGTGTTTCATGTTTTTCAATTTTACTTATATAATTAAATTTCTATTCTGTTTTTCCAACAGCAGATTAGCTCCTTCAATCCCCTGTAATCCACCAGTGTGAAAGCACAAAATCTTACTGTTTTCAGGAAAATATTCTTCTTCTATCAGTTCAAAAATCTTCTCCATCATTTTCCCTGTATAAACCGGTTCCAGAGGAATACCGTATCTCTCCTTGAAATCATTGATAAAACGGACGTTTTCATCACTTATTTTACCATAACCTCCAAAACATGAATCTATTAGATTAAAATTCTGTCTCAAAGTTAATTCAAAAATTTTATTTTCAAGTGAAGCATCGTCAACAGCTTTAAATCCTATAACTTTCTGATTCTCTTCACAAAATTTTGAAATTCCAGCAATAGTACCACCGGTTCCAACTGCGGTGCAAAGATAGTCAAAATCTTTTGTTTGTTCGTTGAGCATCATTTTTACCCCTTCCACAGCCTCTTTATTGGTTCCTCCTTCAGGAACTATCAAAGCTTCAGGGAACTCCTGCTGAAGGAATTCTGTAAGTTTTTCTTTGTGACGGTATTCTTCGCGAGTGACAAATTTCAGGTTCATCCCATTTCTTTTCGCAAAAAGTAAGGTTGGATTATCGCGCCATTTATGCTCCAGTTCTTCCCCTCTGATGATTCCTAGTGTTGGAATACCCGCCCTATTCCCTACGGCAGAAACCGCAGCAATGTGATTGGAAAAAGCACCTCCAAAAGTAATGATATAAGGGTTTCTCTGATTTTTTTCGAGATAGTTATTGACATTGTGAAAAAGCTTCCAGTATTTATTTCCTGAAATCAACGGATGAATCTGATCTTCCCTTTTAATGAAAAGTTTAATATTTTTCTGAATGGGAATTTCCTGGATGGAAACAGGTTCTGTGGGAAGTTTTAATAGCATTTCAGTTTTACAACTCAAGATTTATTCTTTACAAAAGTAGGAAAAGATTTAGTGTTGTGACAATTTGTTGTTTTTATTGTTTTTTTACCACAGATAACACGGATTTCTACAGATGGTTGTTTGATACTTTTTTTTAAGTTTTGGCTAAAGCCGGATGAATTTTGATTTTTTTGATAAAAGGGCTAATGCCCATTCCTATTGAATTATACAGTACTGCAATGCCAAAATATTCCGGTTATCTTGATGTGAAAGATCTTAATACTTCTGTCATTACAAAGAATAAATCGGAAGCCAGAATCCAGAAGCCTGAACCCGAATCTCGTAACCCGGAAATCCAATGCATCATACCCTTATTCTAAAAGTATTTCCTGAAGTTCCACAATTTTCTTTTTCTGAGATAATTCAGGTTGTTTTCATTAGCATAGGCTTCTCTTTCAAAGGAGATTCTTCTGTAGGCCAGATATCCGTCTTTGAGTTTAAAAAACCAGTAATAGTATTCAATACCATAGAAAATATAGAAGAAAATAACGAGCATTTCCAGTTGCTGCCGTAAATGAATTTTTTCGTGATTGATCAATACATTATTTTCCTTATCTTCGGGTTTCCTAATGAAGATAAAGGGAAAGAGAGCGATGCCATTAATTTTTAATTTTTTTAAAGGCTTTTGGCATACAATTATCATAGTAACAAATATAAAAAGTTTTTTGACTAGCATTTAACTTATGGCCCATTATGACATCAAAGAAGGTGAAGACTTCTACTATAATGAACAGGGGTACAAGGTTTTTACAGAAAAATTCCATCTGAAAAGAGGATATTGCTGTAAAAGCGGCTGCAGACACTGTCCTTACGGGTACGATAAAAAGACTGATACATTCATTAAAAGTGATAAAAAAAATAAATAAAATGAAAAAATATATTTTTATTTTGTTGGCATCTGCTACATTAGGCTTAACTTCTTGTAGCCCTTTTCAGGTACGTTCGGATTATGCTGAAACCGCCAATTTCAATTCTTACAAAACCTATAAAATAAGAATTGATGATCTAAAACTGAATGATATTGATAAAGACAGAGTGCTGAATGAGCTGTCGAGACAGCTTCAGAGCAAAGGACTTCAGTCCGGAGAAAACCCTGATCTGATTATCAACGTAAAAGCAAATCATAAAAAGATTACTGATATCAATTCCTCTTCTCCTTACGGAATGTGGGGATGGGGCGGACCATTCGGATGGGGTGTTGGTATGAACAGAACATGGACAACCAACTACAATGAAGGCGCTTTGATCGTTGATCTTATCGATGCAAAAAGCAACAAATTGGTTTGGCAGGGTATCGGAAGCGGAATTTCTGTAGATTCTCCAAAAGCAAAACAGAGACAGATTCCAGAGATTATGGCTGAGATTATGAAAAATTATCCGCCACAAAGAAAATAAGATGTAAGTCATCCATTATATAGCCGGTACGTTTGGTATCGGCTTTTTTTATGGATAATTATTTGTTTTTTCCTGCAGATAGCACAGAATTACACAGATAGCCGTGATATAATCTTCTGTTATTTAAGTTTTGGCTCCTATGTTTGCAAAAGAATAAATTTACATACAAAGCAAAAGGGGTGAGAGAACAGTTTTGGCTAAATAACTCAGGAAGTATATTGTGCTTTAGAAATGT
>NZ_SCNC01000046.1:0-10275 GCF_005503635.1 Chryseobacterium sp. 2VB | reverse complement strand
AATAATGGGCTTTTAGATATGCAAAAAAGGAAACCGCATTAGTCTCCCTTTTCAATTTTCTGTATCATATAAAAGCTTACTTCATTTTGTAGCGAATGTATTGTTATAGCACAGATTGTTTAATACTACCTTTAAAACAACAAAAGCCACAAAAGAAACAGATCTTTCGTGGCTTTCACTTTCACACCTCACAAACTTTCCTGTTACAGTCCTTTTATAACAGGCTTCACTTCATTTCCAAACAATTCTATCGATTTCATCATCACATCATGAGTAGGATCTCCTACATCCATGTGGCCGATAAATCTTGTAATTCCGAAAATTTCTTTCATATAAGCAATCTTGTCTGCTACTTCCGCCGGACTTCCGATAAATAATGCACCATCTTTACTTCTTCCACCTTCATATTGTGCTTTTGTATAAGGAGCCCAACCTCTTGAAACTCCAATTCTGTCCATCTGTGATTTATAATTATGGAAATATCCATCCACTACTTTCTGATCATCACTCACAAAAGTATGGGAGTGAATTGCGATCTGCATTTTTGAAACATCATGTCCCGCTTTTTGGTATTCCTGCTTATAAAACTCGATCAGATTTCTGAATTGAACAGGCATTCCTCCAATAATAGCTACCACTAAAGGCATTCCAAGCTGCGCTGCACTCAAAACAGACTGCGGCGTTCCCCCAACGGCTCTCCAGATGGAAAGTTTTCCGTCATTTTTTGCTCTTGGGTATACCGTCTGATTCTGCATCGGTGCACGAAGTTTTCCTGACCAGCTTACATTTTCTTCAGAATTGATCTTCAGTAATAATTCCAGTTTTTCATCAAATAGCTGTTCATAATCATTCAGTGAATAGCCATACAACGGAAATGATTCGATGAAACTTCCACGTCCGACAAAGATCTCTGCTCTTCCGTCTGAAATAAGATCCAGTGTTGAAAAATCTTCATATACTTTTACTGGTTCTGAAGAACTTAAAACAGTCACTCCACTGGCCAGTTTTATATTTTTTGTAATGCTTGCTGCTGCTGCCAAAACAATCTCCGGAGAGGAAACAGCATAATCCGGACGGTGATGTTCTCCCATAGCAAAAACATCAATTCCTACCTCATCCATCAATTTTACCTGATCCAGTATTTCACGGATCTTAATTCCTGCATCTCTATATTTTCCGGTTGACTGGTCTAAAGCCAGATCTCCGAACATTCCTATTCCTAATTCCATATTGTTGATTTTAGTGATACAAAGTTACCACTATGGAAAACCAAAAACATTGATGTTTGTTAAGATCGAAAAGTTACTTTTTTAAAACACAAATAACACTAATGTATCACTAATAACACGAGAGTGTCATTGCGAACAAAGCAAATTGTGCTTTTGTTGGAAAACGCAAAGGCGCAAAAAGATCTTTATCTTTCTGTTTAAGGCGCAAGAAAATCGAAGATTTTCAACAAAGATTAGTTCTTATAGTATTAGGGATTATAAAATTTTATCGCAGATAAAATCTTTGTGCCTTACGACATAATCCATTAATAATCTTGTGCCTTTGCGTTTTCCAAAAGATTAGCAAAAACAAAAAATCCAGCCGTTCCGGCTGGATTCTATTATTATTTCTTCAGATATAAATCAAAATAATCTGTAATCTTCTGCATCAGGTGAACTCTGTCTTTTCCGATTACATTATGCGGATGTCCCGGATAAGTAAAGTAATCCAGCTGAACTCCGTTATCAACAGCAGATTTGATGAATTTAATAGAATGCTGCCATACGACTACGTCATCCTGAGCGCCGTGGATCATCAGTAATTTTCCTTTCAGGTTCTGAACTTTATCCAATAGATTTGCAGCCGCGTAACCTTGTGGATTTTCCTGCGGAGTATCCATATATCTTTCTCCGTACATGATCTCGTACATACTCCAGTCGATTACAGGTCCTCCTGCTACTCCTACTTTGAATACATCCGGCTTACGAAGCATGAAACTTGTTGTCATAAATCCTCCGAAACTCCATCCGTGAATTCCCATTTTATCCCCGTCTACATAAGGAAGAGATTTTAAGTAGTCTACTCCTTTCATCTGGTCGTTCATTTCTGTCGTTCCCAGATTTCTGAATACAGCCTGCTCAAACTTCATTCCACGGTTAGAAGAACCTCTTCCATCCATTGTGAAGATGATGTATCCGTTCTGAGCCATATATTCATACCAAAGGTTTCCTGAAGCCGGAAAGCTATTCGTGATCAGCTGTAAGTGGGGTCCGTTGTACAGATAAACAATAGTCGGATATTTTTTGTTCGGATCAAAATTGGTTGGAAGGATAATCTTTCCGTACAAAGGAGTTCCGTCATCAGCCTTTAACACTACGTTTTTAATTTCCGGTCTCTGATAATTTTTTAATGGATTTTCAGAAGTAAGGATATTCGTAGCTTTTAAATTCGCTGTATTGATAATGTTGGCAACTCTCGGTGAATTCGCATTGCTGTAAGCATCATACAGATAATTCCCATCGCCGCTCAAAGTTCCGATGTGCATTCCTTCTGCATTATCAAGCTTTTGCATTTTGAAGTTGGTCCAGTTGATTCTGTATAAATGTCTTTCCAAAGGAGTCTCTTTTGTTGAGGTGAAGTAGATCTCCTTTTTCTTTTCATTGAATCCTAAAATATCAGTTACCAGCCAATCTCCTTTTGTAATCTGAGCTACAAGTCCTTTTTCAAGACTATAATGGAACAAATGATTATATCCTGTTCTCTGGCTCTGCCAGATAAAGTCCGTATTAGAATTCGGGAAGAAAGTAAGTGGGTGTTGCGGCTCTACATATTTGCTGTCTGTTTCTTCAAATAATGTTTTTACCAATTCTCCTGTTACAGCATCATACTGATTCATTTTCATATGATTCTGGCCTCTGTTCAAAACCCCTACAAAGATGTACTTTGAATCCGGACTCCAGGTAACAGCCGTCAGATATTGATCTTTTTCGCCTTCCACTTTTAAGAACGTAGTAGATTGGGTTTTGATATTGAAAACGCCTAATGTCACCTGATGAGAAGTCTGACCAGCCATCGGGTATTTGATATTGTGGTTTACAGCAGGTGTTACAGACCAATCGATGATCGGGTAATCTGCTACCATGCTCTGATCCATTTTATAGAAAGCTACACTCTCAGAATTTGGGGCAGGAAAAATTCCGGTATCAATTCCGAATTCATTTCTATGAACTGCCTGACCACTGATTATATTTTCGTTGGCTTCGTTAGTTACAGCAATCGTTTTTCCGCTCTTGTTTACAAACAAATTATTCTTTACTGTGAAGGCAAAAGTATGGCCATCACCAAACATCTTAACATTGGCAGCATCCTGATCAATCGCAGCTGTGCTTTTTATTTTCCAATCGTTTCCGGATTTTTCAATCCATGACATTTTACCACCGGTAGTAAAATAGGCATTAGAATTCCCTGTGAATCTAATAGCAGGAACGGCTTTCAGTTTATCATTTGTAAACTGTTTATTCAATTGGGTAAGAGATACCAGAGTATCCTGTTTGTTGGTTTTCAAATCTGTAATCAGATAACCGCCTTTTACTGCCTGAATGTATGATTTCCCGTCTGCAGACCATGAAAACTGGGAAATATTTTTCACAGCAAGGTTGGTCCTCATCCCATTTACAGCCTCCGCCATGGTAAACTTCTGGGTCTGGGCAAATGCTGAACTGCCTAAAACCAGCATCAATAAAGAAAATTTATGTAAGTTCATTGTATAAAATTGAATCCTTCAAAAATAAGAAATAAAAATCATTCGTTAAGAAATGTTAAATTAAAACATTCATAAAATGGAATTCATGTATTCAAAGGAATTATTCCTTAACTTAATAGTAGAATTTTTAACGGGATTAGGATAGGTGAATTGTGAATAGTCAATCCGCTACGCTGTCAATTTGATATTGAAATAAATTCACCATTCACTTGCGAAGCGAAATTCACCATTTATTATTAAATGAGTCAATCATGAACTGTCAATCCGCTGCGCTTGTCAATTGGATGTTGGAATAAATTCGCCATTCCTTGCGAAGCAAAATTGACGATTGACAAAAAAACTCATTTCTTATCCTATATCAATGACTTGTATAGGTACGCTGTCCTAAATTTGCATTATTAATAACAAACAAAAAATACGAAATACAATGGCAACAAAATGGATTTTAGACCCTACGCATAGTGAAATTACTTTCAAAGTAAAACACATGATGATCTCTAACGTAAAAGGAAGCTTCAGAACTTTCACTGCTGAAATTGACTCTGAAGATGAGTTTTTTGCAAATGCTAAAACTACTGCTACTATCCAGACGGATTCTGTATTCACCAACAATACAGACAGAGACAATCACTTAAAGTCGGCGGAGTTCTTCAATGCTGAAGTTCACCCTACGATCACATTTGAATCTCAGGCATTAAACAATACTGTTGTAGGTAATCTTACCATCAATGGAATTACAAAACCTATAACACTTGATGTAGATTTCGGAGGAATTAATGTAGACCCATGGGGAAATACAAAAGCAGGTTTCTCTTTTGAAGGAAAAATCAGCAGAAAAGATTTCGGACTAAACTGGAATGCAGCTCTTGAAGCAGGAGGTGTAATGGTAAGTGATGATGTGAAAGTAGCTGGTGAATTACAGTTTGTAAAACAAGCATAGTAAATAACATATATTACAAAAGGTTCAGGGATTTTCTAAAAGCCTTGAACCTTTTATTTTTTTATAATCTTCAATATTTATGAACCTCAACGATCTTCAAAACATAAGCGACGGTTTTAAAAGCACACAGAGAATGCCTGTTTTATTTCTTGGACATGGTTCACCAATGAATGCCATTGAAGAGAATCAATTTGTACAGGGTTTCCGGAAAGCAGCCTCAGAAATTCCAAAGCCCAATGCAATTCTTTGTATTTCTGCCCACTGGTATACGGACGGAACTTTTGTAACGGCTATGGATATGCCGAAAACCATTCATGATTTTTACGGTTTTCCCCAAGCCCTTTTTGATGTGCAGTACCCTGCTCCGGGAAATCCCGAACTGGCAAGAGAAACTGCAGAGTTACTTCTTCCTGTAGATGTGGAAGAAGATCATAGCTGGGGACTTGATCATGGGGCTTGGTCTGTGATCAAACATATGTATCCTGATGCAGATATTCCTGTTATCCAGCTGAGTATTGATTATACCAAACCTCCTCAATATCATTATGATCTGGCAAAAAGACTGAACAAACTTCGTGAAAAGGGTATCCTGATTATCGGAAGCGGAAATATTGTTCATAACCTTCGTCTTATCGACTGGAAAAACATCAATACAGTAGGAGCCGGCTGGGACTGGGCAGTGGAAGCCCGTGAAAAAACCAACAACTGGCTTCTGGATGGCAATTTTCAGAATATCATCGATTATCAGAAACAGGGAACTTTCTTACAATATGCTGTTCCAACTCCCGATCATTATCTTCCTTTATTGTATACTTTAGGATTAAAAGATCAGTCTGAACAGCTTAATTTATTCAATGATGAGCTTATCGGCGGATCATTGAGCATGACAAGTGTAAGGATCGGATAAACCTTCTATATAAAAACAAAAAGGAAATACCTCAGCTGAGATATTTCCTTTTTTTATAGGGTTATTATTTTATTGTACAGCTTTTAAAACATTGATATTTCCATAGCCATAGCTTGAATTAACATTTGGATAGTAGGTTGCAGACTGTCTCATTTTAGTAAGAACCTGATCTCTCGTCCATGATGGATTTTTAGCCCAAACCAACGCTGCAATTCCCGCTGTAGCTGCTGTAGCCACTGAAGAACCACCCACATAATCTGCCTGACCATTGTAATAGCTCAATACAGGAACGGTATTTCCTGAAGATCTCTCCATCTGGAAGGTAAAGTCGATCTGGCTTCCGGAGTGGCATACATCACACTTCTGATTGGAAGTATTTTCTTTTACTCCTGTTATAGCCTGAGTTTCCGGCATGGATGCAGGGAAAATTACTCCGACAAAACTAGTGAAACTGGTAGAAGTACCTCCGGCGCAGAAAATAAGTTTTCCTTTAGAATAAGCATATTTCACTCCGTCTTCAATTTTTCCAACGGAAAAGATGTGTCCCATCGACATAGAAATGATTTTTACATTGGTATTGTTACCCAATTCAGTGAAAGCCGTTTTTACAGCAGTTTGCTCACTGGATGTTTCAAGAACAACATTTTCTGCAGCTCTGTAAGCGATCAGATTGGCATTATAAGCTACTCCTACAGGTAATCCTGCATTATTTCTCGGAGCTGCCATTACGGAAGCCATTTTTGTTCCGTGTCCGCATTGATCTCCTGATCCGTCAGAATTATATACTCCATATTTACTGATTGTTCTTCCTGAAGAAGCACCATTATTAAAACTTCCTCCCAATAAAGTCTGTTCAGGAGAAACTCCGGTATCAATAAGCCCGATGGTTACGCCTGCTCCGGTACTATAACCCCAAGCTTCAGGAATGCTGTGTTTAGTAAAAGCCCACGGTATTTTTGCACCTGGCGTTGTTGAGGTATAGTCTGCAGTACTTAATGCAGATGATGAAAATCCACACCCTGACGAACCGCTTCCTGAAGATTTTGCAGCTGCATTATATTGAGCTTCAAATTCAAAATAATGATAATCTGCAGGTTCTACATATCGGATGTTTTTCATGTGTCGAAGAACGGTAATGGTTTCCTCATTTTCAATGACAACATCCATCTGATTAAGATACTGATCTGAAAGAAGAAGGAAATTTCTTTCGTCTTTTCCTTCATACTTTTTGATCACAGAAAGAACTTCTTTTTCGATATCATTGCTGTTTGGAGATTTACTTCTGTCGAAATCATCTTTAGAAGTTCCAAAACCGATCGATACCATTTTATTTCCACGGAAAATAGCACTCCATACGAAATGATCTGATTCATTCTTCCAATTGAAAGTACCGTCCGTTTTAATCGCCTGATTGATCCTTTCGTTGATTTGTTTTGCAGTCAACGGATCTTTCTGAGACATTTCGGTTTTTACATTTTCGTTCTGAAGATCTTCTCTGGTGCACGAGTTTAAGGCAAAAAATATTGCCAGTAGGAATACAGTTTTTTTCATATGTTATAATTTTGGTTGGAGCCACAATATAACACTTTAACGGGAATTAAAAACTTTAAAAAAGTAAATTTACCATTACAGGAATATTAAATTATAGTGCTTTTTCATAACACACACTCTGCTCAACTCCAATGTATTGCCCATAATTAGGTATTCTGTTAAACCCGCTTTTTTCGTATACTGAAATTGCATTTTTGAGGTCCCGGGAGGTTTCCAGGACTGCTTTTTTAAAATTTAGTTCTGCAGCCCAGTTTTCAAGTTCTTTTACAATGGCAGAGCCTAATCCTTTTTTTCTGAATTCCGGATGGGTAAACATTCTTTTTATTTCTACGGTATCTTCTGAAAATGGTTTGAATGCTCCGCAAGCGGCAGGAATATCATCTATATAGACTACGATACAGTTTTTGATAGTATCTATTGTATTGAACTGAGCAAAGAAGTCATCATTTTCTCCATTATGTTCGGATAAAGTAGCGTCAAGGGATTTAACCAGATTTTGAAAATCTTTATGGCTGGAATCTGTTCTGAGTATATTCATCTAGTTGATTTAACGATTTAAAAATTGAAGGATTTAAAGATTTGTGAAAACAAAAAGCTCCCTTCCGGAAGCTTTCAAGTATTTTGTATTAGTTGACAACAAATTTTCGTTCGTTAATCAATTCTGCAATGGCCAGCATATCTTTACCGATAAGTCTGTCATCTTCAAGCTTGGCAACTTTAGAACGAAGAATCGCAAAGTTTTCTTCAATTATTTTAGAGCATTTCGCAGGTCTTCTAAATTCAAGTCCCTGAGCAGCAAACATCAGCTCAACAGACAGAATATTCACAAGATTTCCCAGAACCTGGTTAAATTTTCTTCCTGAAATACTTCCCATAGAAACATGGTCTTCCTGTCCTAAACTTGTTGGAATAGAATCTGCCGACGCCGGGAAGCATAATGTTTTATTTTCTGTAACCAAGGCTGCTGAAGTGTACTGAGGGATCATAAATCCGGAATTCAATCCTGAGCTTTCCGTTAATAATCTTGGAAGTCCATATTTTCCTTCTAATAATAAGTAGCTTCTTCTGTCTGAAATATTCCCTAGCTCTGCAGCTGCTAATGTAGCATAATCTAAAGGTAATGCCATTAGCTGTCCGTGGAAGTTTCCACCTGAAATAGATTCTTCAGCACTTAATACGATCGGGTTATCGGTAACAGAGTTCAATTCTGTTTCCGCCATTCCTCTAAGGTGTTCAAAAGCATTTCTGCTGGCTCCGTGAACCTGTGGTACACATCTCATGGAATAAGGATCCTGCACTCTTTCACAGTCTTCGTGAGCTTTCAAGTTTTCTGATCCCTTTAAGAACTTAAGCATTCTTGCCGCTACTTTTTTACTGCCTTCAAACGGTCTGATATCGTGAAGTTCTTTTTTGAAAGGGCTTGCAGAACCTCTGTACGCTTCAATACTCATGGCTGCCGTCATATCCGCCAGGTCCAGTAAGTATTCAAATTTTTCAAGTCCTTTAATGGCATGGGCAAGGATAAACTGTGTTCCGTTGATCAGCCCTAATCCTTCTTTCGGACCTAAAGCCAGCGGTTCAAGGTCATGCTTTTTCAACACTTCCATGGTATCGGAAACCTGATCTCCTTCCCAAACCTGTCCTAAGCCAAGTAAAGGCAATACGAGATGCGCTAATGGAGCAAGGTCTCCGGAAGCTCCTACAGATCCCTGTTCAGGAACCACAGGAATGATATCTTTCTCAAGCATGAGAATCATTCTTTCAATAACCTCCAGGGAAACTCCCGAAAATCCTTTAGAAAGAGCATGTACTTTAGCAATCATCATGATCTTGGAAAGTTCTTTATCAATCGGTTTTCCTACACCTACCGCATGAGAAATGATCAGGTTATATTGTAACTGAGCGGTTTCATCCGCTGAAATTTTAGTATCACATAATGGTCCGAATCCTGTATTGATTCCATATACGCATCTGTCTGACTCTACAATTTTCTGTACGTTTTTCTGAGATTTTAAAATTTGTTCTTTTGCAGCTTTGTTCAGCTTCGCTTTATTTGGCTTTTTACAGATTTCCAGAACATCATGGAAAGTAAAAACATCTACCCCGTATATCATTTCTAAAAAATTTCCTTAAAATTACGCATTTAACAATAATTGGAAAAGCTAAATTTCAATCTTCTATATTTTTACAAAACAAGCGAATTAATTTACTACTTTTAGCCCCGAAAATTAAAAACAATAACACATGAGACTGAAAACTCTACTCCTTGCTTTATGTGTAGCAAGCACAGCTGCTTTCGCCCAGAAAGTAAAATATTCAAAAGAAGAAAGAAAAGAAATGAACCGCTATCTGTTTAACGAAGGTTTCAATACTGCAACAGATAAAAAAGTTTCCACCATTATTTTAAAAGATAATACAGAACATCAGGGTTACAGTAAATCCTGGGAAAAACAGAGGGGACAGATTCTTTCCATCACCATTGAGGATGTTGATACCAGAAAGCCAATAAAATTTGAGGCAGCCGATATTGCTGAAATGTATTTATATGCGACAGAGACTGAAAAGTCGATGAAAGCGGCAAAGTTTATTTCAAACATGAGAAATTACAGTACAAAAAAATATGGCAAATCTGTTACCGACGATGCCATTCCTTACGAAAACCAGATTGTTTCTTTAAAAAACAAGAAAGAGCCCAGAGCTTTTTTAATGCAGGTGATCAATCCTGAATTTAATGAGCTTATTACGGTTTATCATGATCCGTTTGCTTCAGAAACAGTGAGTACCGGGTTTGCCGGTGCCCCTGCATTTGGCGGAGGTGTTATTAAATCCTATTATGTAAAGAAAGGCAATAAAGTAATGTGGCTTCATAAAGATGATTTTGAAGATAACTATGACTTTTTATTTGGTGACAATCCTGAATTCATGAAAAAATATCCAAAAAATTCTGTAGAGTGGAATTATTTAAGCTTTCTCATCTATCAGTATACCGAAATGAACCACGGATAGGATACACTGACTAGTCCTGAAAAAGGTTGACTAGTTTAATATTTCAAATATACTTAAATCAGAGTAGGAATTTTCCTATTCTGATTTTGTTTTTTGTATGTTTTTAATTTCACGTTATTT
>NZ_SCNC01000045.1:0-11295 GCF_005503635.1 Chryseobacterium sp. 2VB | reverse complement strand
TTTAGGTGTGGGGGCCCTTCGGCTTCGCTCAGGGTGAGAGCGTGGGAAAGCCTCGGCGCGAGGAGTATGAATGGATAGCAGGAAATAGCTCCTAATAAAGTTCGAGAGTTGGAGTGCTAGAGTCTGGGTGGGTTTGAAGAAATGGCAACAAGATTATACTATATATAAGATAAGCTTAATCAAACAATCTAAGCTGCTGGTCGCGGGTTCCCGTGAAGTTGGCAGTGGAAAGCTTTGGAAATTCTTTGCCTTCAAAAAACTTCTTTCTGCCGATCTTAAAGGTGGTATGAATCATTTCTGCAATATTTCCCACTCCTTTTTGTCTTTCAAAATATCTTTTATCTCCAAGTTTTCCACCCCGCATGGATCTGATGAGATTTAAAACTTTTTGTGCCCTGTCCGGAAAATGAGCTTCAATCCAGTTAACAAAAACAGGTTCTACGGTATCATTTAAGCGTACCAAAGTATATCCGAAACCTAAAGCACCGGCATCCGAAATGGCTTTCAATATATTTAAAGGTTCATCACTATTGAGTCCCGGGATAATGGGGGCTACCATAACATGTACGGGAATATTGTTTTGGGAAAGGATTTCTACTGCTTTTAATTTATTTTTTGCAGAACTCGTTCTCGGCTCCATCTTGCGTCTCAATTCTTCGCTGATGGTTGGAATGCTTAGAGAAACTGACACCAGATTTTGTTCTGCCATAGGTTTTAAAATATCAAGATCTCTTAATACCAGAGCATTTTTTGTCAGAATATTGACAGGATGTCTGTAATCAAGACAGAGCTGCAGTAATTTTCTGGTAATTTCAAATTGCCTTTCCGCCGGCTGATAGCAGTCGGTGTTTCCGGACAATAGAATCGGGGCAGCTTTGTATCCTCTTTTCTGAAAAAATTTCTCCAGCAACTCAGGGGCATTTTTCTTTACCATGATTTTTCTTTCAAAATCAATTCCGGCACTATAACCCCAGTATTCGTGGGTTGGCCTTGCAAAGCAGTAAGAACAACCATGTTCGCATCCCTGATAAGGATTCATCGAATATTCCATTGGAAGGTCTTCACTTTTGACCTGATTGACAATGCTTTTGGGAAATACTTCCGTAAAAGAAGTCTTTACGGTTTCGAAATCTTCATCTTCTGGTTCATAGGTATACCTGTCGAAACGATTGACAACGTTTCGCTGAGCTCCCTGACCTTTTATGAAATTTTCGTTTTGCATTCCGGTGTAAAATTAGAATGGAATTTTTATAAAATAATGAGTTTTAACATTAAAGTTTTCCACAAAAAAAATCCAACACTTTCAAAAGCGTTGGATTTAAACATAATTAAATATATTTTTTTACTACTTCAGCGCGAATAATTCTACTCCATGAGTTTCATCATCATTATTTTTTTCATCAAAGTGTCTGTGATAATCCGAATAGGAATCACTATATTTTTTATCTTTTTTAGTCAAAATTTTTTTAATGCTTATTAAACTCAATACTGCCAAAAGACCAACTCCTCCTGCCAGTAAAACTCCAACTTCTTTTTTCATATTTTCTCTGATTTATTATTGATACCATTGCAAAAAGCATACCTATTTTATTTTTTTTAATTATAAATTTTGTTAACATTCAACTTTATTTTTAGGAAAATTACAATCTGCTATTTTTCTTATATTTAGGATAGCAATGGTTTAATTATTGTACTTAAAAATAAAAATATTATTATGGAAAATCCTGAAAACATTGACAGAATGACGACCTTGAGCCAAGTGATGAAAACGCTTTCTGAACGAGGAATACACAGGGAGTTCAGAATGAACGAAAAATGTGAAATGAAGTTTGAAAATTCTGAGAAAGTGTATCAACCTTCTGAACTGGTCATTTTAAAAACTTATCGCTTCGAGGGAGACAGCAATCCTGATGATAACGCCGTACTTTATGTAGTGAAGGACAATGCAGGAAATCGTGGGATGATTATAGATTCTTATGGTGCAGACAGCAATTATCCAGGTGAAGAATTTGATAAATTTTTAAGAGATATCCCTATTCAGGAAAGTGATGAATTCAATTTTTAACAACTCAATCACATATTAATTTTTTAAACCATTAAGGTTGTTTTCAATTAAAAACTGTACAGTGGTTATGACTGGCAGCCAAAGGATCTGTCTTAATGGTTTAAAGAATTATTCTTCAGTTTTTCCCTTTTTTCTGAACATATTATTCAGGAAGCCTTTCTTTTCT
Source organism: Chryseobacterium sp. 2VB (assembly GCF_005503635.1). NCBI lineage: Bacteria > Pseudomonadati > Bacteroidota > Flavobacteriia > Flavobacteriales > Weeksellaceae > Chryseobacterium > Chryseobacterium sp. 2VB. The sequence continues at coordinate 9,064 of NZ_SCNC01000045.1, read as the reverse complement.
TTTTTCTTTCCTTCCGCACTGGGAGTTTCTTTTTTATTTTTTATTTCCTGTTTTATTTCTTTTACCGATTGTTTCATGTCCTTTACAGAAGAAACTGCTTCTTTGACTTTCTTTTCTGTTTTTTCAACATTTTTACCGATCAGGGTTTTCTTCAATCCCTGCTCTATTCCTCTCCAGAAGAGATTAAAGAAAGACTTTGTGGGGTCACGTTCCACATTTTCTACAGTAACGGCTTCCGGAAAGCGCCCTGAATCCGATCTCAGAAAAACATTGGCAACAGCAGTCAAAAAACCTTTTTTCTCATGATTATTCTTATTTAATACAGCAATTTTTAAGTCTTTATGTTTAAGATTAAAGGTTCCGTGCAATCCCGCAGGGTTTCCTTTGAAATTAAAAAGCATTTCCTGAATAGTTCCTGCAGTAGCTGTCACATGAAGATAAGGTCTGATAAAAGGATTGATTCCATTTGCCGGAAGACCGGTTGTTTTTCCGGAAATAGCAAATCTATCATTATGATCTGCCACATCAAAGTTCCAGTTGACAGAAAGTGGTGACAGATTCATGAAAGAACAATTGATGTTAATATCTACTTTTGTTGGCTTTCCTTTAATTTTAGCTGAATTCAGGTTTTTAACGTTCATATTAAAGTTGCTGAAGGTCAGTTTTCCCGGCCCCATACTTTCCGGAGTATCTTCTTCGTAGACCAGGACAGAGTTTTTCAGATCCAGGTTATGAATGGTCATCGGAATCTTAATAGAACGCAGCATTTTAGAATATAATGCTTTTATTTTTGGATCGTCCTTAGGAATTTTACTTCTGAAAATATTGGCATTTGCAGACTCAATGCCTACCTGTGAGGCGTTTATCATTTTATTATGAGAAAACAGATCCCATTCTCCTTCTGCAGTGATTTGTCCGGCTTTTATATCATAGAGATCTCTCTCAACAGGTATCATTTTGATAAACTGCGCTCTTGAAACGAGAGGTTTCATGGCAAAATTGTTAATCTGCACCTTATTTTTATTCAGCTTAAGAAGCCCAAGGCTCATGTTGTAAAACTGAGTTTTATAAGCGAGGTTTCTGGTGGTGATATAATAATCTTTCACTTTGAAGGACATTCCCGGCTGATTGGGTTTAGGTGATAATTCAATATTATTTACCGTTGCATTAAGATCGTGGAAAGTCAAAGGCTGTTTTCCTTTATCATAAGTAATGTTTGAATTTTTTAAAGATGTTTTTCTTATAATAAGTGATTTAATAATACCAGGCTCAGGAGATTTACCGGCTGGTTTTTCACCTGCTTTAAAGGTTCCGTTTACATTTTCTACAAGAAGATCCTTGATATCAACATTCAGCTTTTTGTCAATGAATTCCAGTTTATTGATATTAAAAGCAATATGATCTGTTTTTAACACTACTGCTGCTTTTCTCTCTGCAGGATGTCCTGGTGTCAGTACGACGTCCCTGACTTCACCGTTTGCAGGCTTCAGCGCAAGACTTCGCATTGTAATATTCTGAGCATTGGAGTATTCAATATCCTTTCCGGCAATGGTAAAATCTTTGTAACTTATCGGAATGATTTGTTCAGAAGTTTCTTTATTAAACATCAGCTGATTGATATTTACGCTAAGATTCCCTACTGACAGAAGATTATTTCCATCCGGCTTTGTGATCTTTACTATGGCATTATTCAGTTTTATATTTTTTAAATCAACTTCAAAATTTGATTTTTTTTCAGCTTTCTTAGTCTTTACTCCTGTATTATAGACTGTCAGAACAGGATTCTCAAAGTCTGCATTCGTAAGTGAAACTTTATTTTTGTTTAAAATAACATCTGTAAAATCCATTTTGGGAACTGCAAATTCAAATAATTGGGCCTTTTTAGGATAAAACTTTTTAAACTGAGCAAAAGAGAGCAGCGGAGTCAGTCTGAAATTCTCAACAGCCATCTGCCCGTTACTTGTATTGATACGGCTGATCGTAACAGCATATGTTTCATCTGGACGAAGAAAGAATTTTTGTCCTTTAATGCTGTATTTGTCAAAAACAACGGGTAGTTTATTTTCTACAGATTCTTCCGTCATCTGTAAATTTTCTACATACAGATCCAATTGCTGTACCGATAGAAATTTCTGTTTGGTATGTCTGAAAACAGCAATTTTACCCTTGCTAATCCTGATATTTTCAAATAAAACCGGATTTCTTTTCTTTCCGGTTTTGCGATCAACAGGTTTGGCAAGAATGACATTTAAAACAGGTTTTGCCAGCAACAGATCTGACGAGCTGATTCTTTTATTAAAAACAGCATCATAAATTCCGAAACGGCTTATTTTCAAGGTATCAATAGTTCCCTGCAAACCAATAACGTCTGTGTTTTGCGGATCTTTACTATTAACTGAAATTCCGGCAGCAAAAATATTTCCGGTTCCTAAATCCACATCTAGGGTTTTGTAGGAAACCTGATAGTCAGTATTCTTTTTTATATATTCCGGAAGCTGGGTTTTAAGCCAAATATTTAAACCGAAATTCGCGGCAAGAAGAATTCCTGCCAGAACTCCGAAACCTATGAGTAAATTTTTAATCCATCGATTCATATCCTGATCTTGTTAAATGTAAGTTTAAATATAAGATTATTAAGTGCAATTTTTACTTGTTTACACTTTGTAATAATAAAATTAATATGATCTATCACTTTAAAAAGGAAAATATTTCATTCTAAAAACAGCAAAAGACCATCTCAATTGAGATAGTCTTTTGTCAATAAAAACAACATTCGTTTATTGTAGTAATTAATTATTCTTTTACTATTTTTTTTGACGCAGATTCTCCCCGTCTATTCTTTAAAAAAACAATATAATTTCCCTGCTGCAGATGAGAAACATCTATAACATTTTTTCCTGTATTAAGATTTCCGGCCAACGCAGTTCGCCCGTCAGAAGTGTACAAGACATAGGATACATCTTCTTTGGAAATTACATTGATTACGGACTTGACAATGGTTGCATCAATTTCAGCAAAAGACACCTTGCTTTTTGTCATATCATGTACTGCTAATGTTGCATTAGGATTATATCTGTAAGTAAATGTTACAGGCGTACCATATTCATTATTAAAGCTATCGACCAGATAATATTTCAGGACATAGTCCATTGGAAATGTTCCGGAACCGGTATCAGAATTCCACATGGTATAGCCGCTTGAAACTTCAGAATTTGCAGGAATATTGATTGCCGGTTTGGAATTTCCGGGATAAACTGCTCCTAACATTATAAATGGAAGACATGTATTCTGGTAACAGAACTGAAAACTGCTTCCGTCAGCATTGACAATATTCATAACCTTTGCGCGAACATTAATAGGAACAGCTGAGTTGTTTTTAATTTTATAGTGTAAGGTTGCCAGATTTTCTTCCGTACTGTTATAGGTAATGATACTTCCGTCACTTATTGGTGTCCCGTCTTCTTTTGCTAAACTAAGCTGAGCCTTTCCATAAAAAGACAGAAAAATAGAAAGGAATATGATGTAATTAGTATTTTTCATAATTTTTAATTTATAAAACCAGGAAGCCGCGCTACAGCTTCCCGGATTGTGAGAAATTACTTAATAATTAACTTTTTAATAACCGGTTCCGCATCTTTTTCTTTAATAGAAACCAGATAAGTTCCTTTTACAAAATTGTGTACAGAAATCGGAGTATTAGGCTCTGCATTTTCTTTTTCAAGAATTATTCTTCCACTGACATCAAAAATTTTAATGTCTGCCTTTCCTTTTCCGTCAATTTTGAAATAGTCTTTTGCAGGGTTAGGATATAAGATATGTTCATTATTTGTCTTTTCAGCAGCATGAACCCCTAATGTTGTATTTATGGCAAATGGCCCTGCTGCATTAACAATTTCGCCGGTTGTACCATCCAATAAAAGCAAAGCAACTTTTATTTTATCCAGGTTATATGCAGTTGGAATATCTGCTGTAAATGTATAGTTTACAACCTGTCCGTCAGTTAGGGTGGAAGGTATAGATCCTGCCTGCCCGGCATATCCTCCCAACAGCATTCTGCCCACATGATCATAAACCATATCCGCAGCAGGCACCGGGTTGGGTTTACTTTCATATCCACCCATAGATGTAGTGCCCCCAGCATAGTAATTTGCCTGATTATAGCCCGAAGTAGTGCCTTTTACTTCATCTTCTATAACTACAGCAGCGAATCTGAAGTTAGCGTTTGTAAAGTTGGTTCTGAAAACAGCCGAAGCATTGAATGTAACTGTTCTTCCTACCAAAGAAGATGTAGCACTCAATGCTGCAGGAGCAATTATTTGTTTTCTTTCTGTGATGATTGGAGAAAAATCAGCATTACCAGGAATATCTAAACCAAATGAACTTCTATCTGCGTTCATAGTGGGAAATGATGAGAAATTTGTGCCCGTTGTATATGCTGTTATTTCCATAGGATCCGGGGCATTAACTTTTCCCCGATGTACAGCAATACCTATAAAATCATTAGACATATTATTTGTAGCATTATGCATTGCAACCGCCCCTCTCGGACACCAACCGCACCATGTTCCCGTACCCTCTTCAATTACTACTTTTTTAGGCGAATTTTGGCTGACAGTATTAAATGGGACTGAAAGTGTATTGTCTGCAGGAGCAGCATCCGCTGCTCCGTTGACTCCGGTAACAGATACAATAATATTTTTATTTACGACTGTAGAATAGTTTACGGCATTTGAATGCGTAATTTCTTTTTCCTGCCCAATAGCTAAAGGCGCCGCTAAGGGTATTACAGCAGAATGGTCTGTGCCATCATTCCAGTTAAGGGTGACATTATTAACACTTTGTGCCCCATTATTTTTTACAGTTGCTTTGATAAAATAATCCGTATTGGTCACTCCATATCGACTTAAAGATAAATTTTTAAGAGCTACATCATAATCTGCAAAACTTTTGACTTGGATATTATCCAAAATGAGATAATACTGATCTGTACAATCATAATGTCTGAAAGAAATATAAACTTGCTGCCCAATAAAGGAACTCACATTGATCACTCTGTTTTGAAAGCCACCTGCAGCCACAGTTTCTGTATACACAGGCGTGGAAGCAGTAATAGCTCCTGAAGCGTTGGTTGTTGTAACATATACTGAATACTTTTCGTTTGGATAATTAGAATATGTTGCCAAATTATAGACCAGATATGCATTAGAAGCAGTAACATTACTTAAGTTAATAAGCGGTGAAGTGATGAGATTGTTTGGCGTAAGCACGGTTCCACTCATATAAGAAAAGGAAGTCAATGATCCGCTTCCAAAGCCTGCATTTACACTAGAAACATTCATATTAGTCCATTGTTTCCCATCTCCGTCAATATCAGTACTCACCCATCCGTTGAGTCCTGCAGTATTAAAATCCTGACTGTAATAAGTCTGTGAGTAGTGTATCCCGAATATCAGGATAAGCACCGAAAATAAAATCTTTTTCATTTGTTTTAAAAATTTAAGTTTAGTAAATAATAGTTTTATAAAAATTCATAAGTATTGGATATGCCTATCTTTTCTTCTCTCACGTTCAGTACGGTTCCACTACCATCCATTACCATCACGATAATTTTAAGATGATCACGATGGTAATCTGAAGGAATAGAGTATTGAAATGATTGGGAGTATTCATTGGAAATTACTGTCTGGGAATCCGGAATATTTTCTCCAGCAACAGATGAAGTCAGTTTAGCCCGTAAAACATTATGGTGTACATAATCATAAATAGTAGGTGGCCCCAAAGCCGGAACATAATTCTTTTGTTTACCCACCAGCTCGTCTTCTACTATAAACGCAGCTATTTTAAGTCCTGAAAAGGCTTGGGCAAAAGAAATCCGGGCATCAACATTCAGAGTATTGCCAGATATTTCAGAGCCTATTCTTATCCCTATTTTACTGAAGGCTTTTAACTGAGACAACGGTAACGACATATCGGTATAATTTTCACTGTCATCCCACATTGTATTTCTGTTAATGAACATTGTGGGCCAGCCCAGATCCACCCCGGTTACATTTTTAAACTGCTCTACCTCAGCACTTACGGCATTCGACCACGGATCCTGCCCACTAGGGCCATGAATCCCGATAAAGACAAAACCATCATCGGTCTGCAGTCTCAGATTTTTGGCTCTGGCCCCTGCACGGGTACAGTTTCCACACCATGTACCGGTAAAATCTTCGTATAAAATTCTATGTTTAAAATTGACTCCGTCATTGATGACAGCATTTACAGATATAGGATTTGCAGGGAGGTTTCTGTATCGGGCACTGATAGTATAAGCTCCTTTCTCTACAGGCGTATAGATATTTCCGTTAATCAGCTGATTATTGACAAAAATTTCACTTTCTGAAGTAATGTCATTATTGAGATTATCCTTTATTCTGAATGTAAAGCTTTTTCCCAATAGTTTTTCGTTACCACCTTCTGAAGAAATGGTAAGATAAGTCGCAACAGTATCTCCTTCGTCGCTTGCCGATCCTCTACAGGAGGACAATAACAAAAAAAATAAAATCACACAATTTAGAAATAATAACTTTTTTTTCATTGTTTGTTGAATTTTTTAATAGGTTTAAATAAAAACTGAAATTTTATATGGAGTTGTTAATAAATATGTTTAAAATTTAAACATTAAAATTTTTATAAAATCAATGTTTTGACAGTTTTAATAAATATTTCGCATTAAAATTACATAATTAATTATATATTAGCAAAATAATATTTGTTTAATTATTAAAAACAACATTGACAATGAAAATGATTTTCTCAGGACTCTTCGTTTCTTGTTTAAGCTTTTTTTACGCTCAGGAAATGCCTAATGTCTCTTTAAACACCTTGTCAGGCGAAAGGATCAATTTTTCCAAAATAGACTCCTCTAATCCTGTTATTGTCAGCTTTTGGGCTACATGGTGCCTACCTTGTATGGAAGAACTTACCGCTATTAATGACAAATACGGAGATTGGCAGAAGGAAAGTAAGTTTACCTTACTGGCAGCTGCCACAGATGATGCCCGTACAGTTTCAAAAGTTAAAACTCTTGTCAAAAGCAAAGGGTGGCCCTACACAGTATTATTAGACTCTAACCAGACTCTTAAGAGAGCATTGAATATCAACAGTATCCCCCACACCATACTCATTCATAAAGGTAAAGTCGTATATTCTCATGTGGGCTACTCTCCCGGGGATGAAGATGAACTGATCAAAAAGATTAAAGAATACAATACCAGCAAATAATTATGCGAAAAAAAATAATTTATGGAGTGGCTCTATTAACCAGCATTCGTCTTTTTAGCCAGTTATCTGTAAATCTTGAATCCAATTCACAATACTATATTGATGACAGCAAAGTAAAACTCTCCGAAGCAGAAAAAGACCAAAGGCTAAGATCAAATAACTACCTTAATATCAGCTATAAATTAAAAAACTTCACAGCAGGAGCGCAACTTGAAGCTTACGAACCCCGAGCCTTACTCAATTATTCCCCGGTTTTGAGTAAAACCAGCCTGGGAACTTATTTTGTTAACTATAATAACGAAAAAGCGGGAGTAGATGTCACATTAGGGCATTTTTATGAGCAGTTCGGCAGCGGTTTAGCTTTACGTGTATGGGAAGACAAACAGCTTGGGATTGCAAATTCCCTGCTGGGAGGAAAAATAAAATATACAGATCCCAGCCAAACCGTTATCATGAAAGCATTAATAGGTAAACAGAGGTTAGGATTTAATCTTTCAGACGGATTAATAACGGGACTTGATACCGAACTGAATCTGGACAATATGATAAAAGCAAAAGACCTTCACACCAGTATCGGATTCAGCTATGTCAATAAATACGAGGACAATAAGGAAAACAGTAAATTCCCTAAAAACGTCAGCATCTATTCATCCAGAATGAAAATGGAATATTCAAATTTTGCAATGGAATTTGAATACCTTTACAAAACCAAGGACAATATCAAGCAGGTAAACACACTGGATCCAAATAATATATTTTCAGGCAATGCTTTTCTGCTTAACCTTTCTTATGCTACAGACCGGTTTGGAATCATTGCTGGACTGAGAAGACTGGAAAACTTTAATTTTTACTCACAACGAGACCAAATCGGAAATATTTACCATAATTCCGTGTTGAATTATATCCCTTCACTCACCAAACAATATGATTATAGCCTGGCCAATATTTATGTTTATCAGGCACAACCAAGGCTGTCATTTCTCCCTCAAAAGAAATCCGGAGAACTAGGTTCTCAGATAGATATCTTTTATAAGATAAAAAAGGGAACATTATTGGGAGGAAAATACGGAACTGATCTTTCTTTGAATATCTCAAACTGGTATGGATTAAAGGGAACATACAGATCATACATTAATGATATCCGTGACTATAAAACGGATTTTCTTGCATTAGGAGAAAAATATTACTCAGACCAAAGCCTTGATATCAGGACCAGACTGAATGATAAATGGAAGGTTGCCCTGGTATTTATTAACCAGTACTACAACACTTACAGAGTCGAAGAAACAAGTGGAGAAGTAAAAGCACAGACCCTTATTCTGGATAATATGTACAAATTTTCCAAAAGTTCTATGAAACTGGAACTGCAGCATCAATGGGCAAACGGCTACCATGGAAATTGGGCTGCCGGTCTTTTCGAATATAATTTTAACAAAAACTGGTCGATCTTCGCCAATGACCTTTATAATTACGGAAATTCTGATAAAGAAAAGCAAATGCACTATTACACAGGAGGGCTGGTTTTTAGAAAAAACAGTACAAGAATTCAGGCTTCTTATGGCAGACAAAGAGGAGGATTGCTTTGTGTAGGCGGTGTTTGCAGATTTGTTCCTGAGAGTGCCGGTCTTTCTTTGGGTATTAGCACCAGTTATTAATCACATATATTCAAATTAGTTTAATAAAATGAAATTTAGAAACTGGTTTTTATTAATTCTACTATTTTTAGCGACAGGAATTAATGCGCAGATAAAAAATCCTGTAAAGTTTAAATTCACCATCAACGATCTGGGAAACA
>NZ_SCNC01000060.1:0-943 GCF_005503635.1 Chryseobacterium sp. 2VB | reverse complement strand
GGTGACCAGCCGGTCGGCGAGCGGCGCGTCCGACTTGGCGAGATCGTGAAGGATCTTGCCGAACGCTCCTTGCGTCGATTGCTCCGCGCCCTCGGGCACCGGCAGCCGGTCGGGCAGCGGGATCGCTGGCGCGGCATGCTCTGCCTGTTTGCGCGCGATCGGGCTATCGGCAACGAAGGCCTGCAGCGCGCTGGCGAGATTGTCGCCCAGCCCCGACCATTTGCCCCATTCCTCGCCCGGCGCTATACCGAGGGCTTCGCGGAAGCCCTCGATCTGCGCGCCGTTCATCATGCCCGAATGGTTGTCCTTGTGCCCGGCGAGCGGAAGGCCATAGCCCTTGACGGTATAGGCGATCAGCAGCGTCGGGCGCTCGTCATCCATGCTGTCGAACGCGTCGAGCAAAGTCTCGATGCAGTGGCCGCCCAGATTGGTCATCAGCTGCGCCAGCCCCGCATCGTCGAACGAGCCGAGCAGTTCGGCCACGCCGCGCTTCCTGCCGATATCGTGCATCAGCCGCTCGCGCCAGGCCGCGCCGCCCAGATAGGTGAGTGCCGCAAAATCGGCATTGGGACAGGTCTCGATCCAGTCCTCCAGCGCCTTGCCGCCGGGGCGCTGGAACGCCGCGCGCTGCAGCTTGCCGTGCTTCAAGGTCACGACGCGCCAGCCGCAGGTCTCGAATATGTCGTCGAAGCGGCGGAACATGCGGTCCGCCGTGGTGGCATCGAGTGACTGGCGGTTATAGTCGACGATCCACCAGCAATTGCGCAGGTCGTGCTTGTAGCCCTCGATCAGGCATTCGTAGATATTGCCCTCGTCGAGCTCGGCATCGCCCATCAGCGCGATCATCCGCCCCGCCTGCTCCTCGCGCAGCTGGCCGTGCGCGATCAGATAATCCTGCACCAGCGACGAAAACGCGGTGATCGCGACGCCCAGGCCCACCGAT
>NZ_SCNC01000044.1:0-12156 GCF_005503635.1 Chryseobacterium sp. 2VB | reverse complement strand
TGATTATACTTTAAAAGCGCAAACTGATAATAAAGTATTTTTTACAAAAAACATTGACTGTGATTTTATAGAAATAGATACTAATACAAAAAACAAACAAATCTTCAATTTAATTTTAGGTTACACAGATCAGTATCAAAATACGTCTCGAAAAATTGTTATGCCCGTTTTTTTCAAGAATAATGATTTATTTATTGAAAAATTATTCATCGCAACTTTAGGAACAAGTGCGAAAACAGGTGAGGAAGAATGGATGCAAAAAGAGATCTCTGAAAAAATATTGCTCAAACAGCTTGATTTGGATAAAATCCTATCAGAATAAATAATTTAGCAATAATAAAAAATGAAAAAATTTGTAATCATTTTCTTTTCAGCAACAAGTCTTATTTGCTGTCAAAATAAAGAGAAAAATACAACAGTTGAAAATATAAATAATGATATAGATTTTATAAAAAAACATATGAGGCTTCAAGAAAAAATTGAGCTTTCTGAAAATGACACAAATACATCAAATCAGTATAAGCTAATAGATAAAGATTTAGAATTAGGTGGAGAGTTAACCTTACAAGGATTGAAAGAAAATGGTTATAAAGTACCTGAAAACAGCTTTTTTTCAAAGCAAATTAAGGATATTTTTGAAACACAGGAAGATTGTTCATGTACCTCAGTAAAGCAGCATCAAAATTTCACTACTTATTTTGTCAATTCGTCACAGGAACAAAATATTAAACAAACAGAATTTGATTACACTTATGATCATATATATGTTTATCCCAATCTTAAAATTTTAACAGATCTGCCTCTTTTAAATGATATTGTGGAGTTAAAAAACAATAATTTGAAAGTAAATTTAAATCAAACTATTATTGCTAGAAACAAATATTTATTTAGCAACAGTAAAGGAGACTTGGCTTGGTTATTAGCTAATGACAAGGATTTTTTAAAAATATTACTTGTAAATTTTGGCTTTGATAAAGAGGATAAAATAAATGAAGTAATTCTAAATGATCTATTTCAAGAATATTCCAAAGAAACGCCAGAATCCTCTCAAAAAATAGGAAATATTTTATTTGTAAAAAATTGTGAAGGAAAGCTAAGTATTAGAAAAAACTTACTTAAGTATATAGAAAAAAACACAACTAAAAATAATGATAAATATGTCTCTGCATTATCAAATTATGTGATTGGTATACTTTATAATGACAGTATAAAATCTCTATTTTCACCTGATGAAAAGGCTGAAATTGTAGCAAATATATCCAATATAGAAATCCCTGCATTCAATAACTATAAAGGTTTAAATACAGATTCTTGGAACTCGCAAGCTACTACATTGTTCTACCTTCAAAATAAAAGCACAATGAATCACCCTGAAGTACTAGATATTTTAAAAAAACATAACTATTTTGGTTATCCATATTTAAAAAAATATATTGAAAGCGGTGGCCTAGAAAACGAGAGTACAACTTCACCCCAAGATGATGATTATCAATAAATCCTAATAAATATCAACTAGTTCATAAACTATATATCCTGATGAGAACTTTTTAATTATTTATCTTTTTTTCATACGCAAATAGTAGGAATAGATAAGAGTAAAAAAATTATACAATAACAGATTCAAAAAAACTCCTTCAACATCAAAAACAGGAAAAATAAAATAAACCTATCTTTGCAGTATAGAAACAATGTTCTGGATGAAGAGAAAATCATCTCTTCAATGATTTAAAATAAGATTGGTTTTTGGAAAAAAATAAAACAGGTTCAGAATTCCTTCATATAGGAAACAGGCTTTTGGAGTGGTACAGAAATAATGCAAGAGATCTGCCTTTCAGACAGACAAAAGATCCGTACAAAATCTGGATCTGTGAAATTGTATTTCAGCAGACCAGAATCAATCAGGGATTGAATCATTATAATAATTTCATTAAACGATTTCCCGATGTAAAAACATTGGCAGAAGCTGAAGAAAACGAAGTTTTACTTTATTGGAAGGGGCTGGGTTATTATTCAAGAGCCATCAATATTCATAAAGCTGCCCAGCAGATCATGAACGATTATCAGGGTGTCTTTCCTCATGAATACGAAGAAATTTTAAAACTGAAAGGAGTAGGGAAATATACTGCAGCAGCTGTTTCAAGTATCTGCTTCGGTGGAAGAATGCCTGCCGTTGACGGAAATTTCTATCGTGTTCTGAGCCGTCTTTTTGCCGATGATTTTGATATTTCAAATTCAAGAGCGTTTACCTATTTTTCTGAACTGGCCGCCCTGATAATGCCGGAAAATGTAGGAGACTTTAATCAGGCTATGATGGATATCGGCTCGGAAATCTGTAAACCCAAAAATCCATTGTGCGGAGAATGCCCTGTAAATGAAGATTGTCTGGCATTTTCCATGCAAAAAATTTCAGATTATCCTGTAAAAACGAAAAAAGTAAAAGCAGAAGATCTTGCTTTGACCTATTATTTTGTTTACAGAAACGGACAGTTTCTGATCCGTCAGAGAGCAGATGACTTCATATGGAAGAAATTATTTGAATTTCCAACAGCTATTTCTGCCGATATGGAACCCTTCATTACAGGTTCAAAAACAGTTACCCATAAACTGACTCATAAGAATTTAAGCATTGAAATTTGGAATGTCGAAGTTACTTCAGAAAAACAATGGAATGATTTTATCGCTGAAAATCAATACCTGATTACAGACCTTGAAGGCTCTCATGAAAAATCCTTTCCGAAGCCTTTGGAAATTTACATTCAAAACGCACTGAAAGACTGAAATTTGTCTTCCGAAATCTGAAATCTAATTTGTACTTTTGCAAAATGATTAAAAAAGTCATTTTTATTTTTGTATCGCTGCTTTTAATTTCATGTGGAAAAGACCCTTCACCAAAACCTTATGGAGAACTGCGTCTTGAATATCCCGCACCGAAATACCAGAAGTTTGAAAACGATTGCGCCTATACCTTTGAGTATTCGGATTTTGCTTCCATAACGCCAGCCAAAAAACCTTGCTGGTTTTATCTGAACTATCCGAAAATGAAAGCTAAGCTTTTCGTTACTTATTATCCGATACAAAACGACTTTGCTGACCATATCAAGGAAGCTGAAAAAATGGTGTATGAGCATACCATCAAAGCCAGTTCTATAGATACAAAATCCTTCGAATACCCTGAAAAGAAAGTATACGGGAACTTCTATGAACTGAAAGGGCAGAGCGCTTCCAATCTTCAGTTTTACATTACAGACAGTACGAAACACTTCGTAACTGCTTACTTATACTTTAATACGAGACCGAAACCGGACTCCCTTGCGCCTGCAGTAAATTATATCAAAAATGATATGAAACATCTGCTGGACACTTTTGAATGGAAAAAATAATTACTTTTAATATACATTGAAAAATATATGAAACTTTTAGTTGTAGGAAGTGTTGCATTTGATGCAATTGAAACACCATTTGGTAAAACGGACAAAATTTTAGGAGGTGCAGCCACTTATATCGGGATCACTTCATCAATTTTAGGCGTTAAATCCGGAATTGTTTCTGTAGTAGGAGGAGACTTTCCACAGGAACATCTGGATATGTTCACAAACAGAGATGTAAACATTGAAGGAATTGAAATCGTGAAAGAAGGAAAAACATTCTTCTGGTCCGGAAAATACCACAACGATCTGAATACAAGAGATACTTTGGCTACAGAAGTAAACGTGTTGGAGAACTTTGATCCGAAAATCCCGGATTCAATGCAGGATGCCGAAATTTTACTACTTGGAAACCTACACCCTGGAGTTCAGTTATCTGTACTTGAAAAAATGAACAACCGTCCTAAGCTGGTTATCCTTGATACTATGAACTTCTGGATGGATTCTGCATGGGATATCTTAATGGATATGATTGCTAAAACAGATGTTATTACCATCAATGATGAAGAGGCAAGACAGCTTTCAGGAGAATATTCTTTAGTGAAAGCAGCTAAAAAGATCCACACTATGGGTCCTGAATATGTAATTATCAAAAAAGGAGAGCATGGAGCTCTACTTTTCCATGATAATAAAGTATTTGCTATCCCGGCACTTCCGTTAGAAGATGTTTTCGATCCTACAGGAGCAGGAGATACTTTCGCAGGAGGTTTCGCGGCATATCTTGCTAAGAAAGGAAAAATTGATTTCGAAACGATGAAGTCTGCTCTTATCGTAGGATCTGCAATGGCTTCATTCACCGTAGAGAAATTCGGAACAGAAAGGATAGAGGAAGTAAATGAAGCTGATATGTTCAGCAGATTGAGACAATTCAAAGAATTGACAACATTTGATGTTGAACTGCAATAAATAAGTCTTTTTAAGAAATATTTATAATAAAAAATTGAGTGAAATTCGTTAAGAATTCTAAATTTGCAACTTGTTAAAATAGTAAAATGACAAATAAACTAAAAATCACTTTTCTTCTTGGGATTTTCATCATGATATTCTCTTCAAATATGATGAATGCCCAGCTAAAACAAGGAGATCTGGTGGATGGTATTGCAGCTGTTATCGGGGATGAGATTGTATTGGAATCTGATGTAATCGAGCAGATGAATTATGGTAAACAACAGGGAGCTGCCAACACAGACAAATGTGAATTCCTGGAAAACCTTATCAGCAATAAACTTCTCGTATACGAAGCCAAAAAAGATACGTTAATTGAAAACCGTTCTGCAGCCATCAAAGAACAAGCTAATGCAAAATACCGTCAGATGCTTTCTCAGTTTCCGGATGAAAAAACAATGCTTGCAGCCTATAAGTTCAGAAACTCTTATGAACTGAAAAATGCTATTGAAAAAATAGATACAGACCAGTATTACGGACAGGCGAAATACCAGAGAGTTACTGATAAAGCAGACGTAACTCCAAATGAGGTAACTGATTTCTACAATATGTATAAAACACAGCTGCCACAGGTAAAGGATGAAGTTACTTTAGCTCAGATTATGATCTACCCGTCACTTACAGAAGCTCACAAACAAGACCTTATCAACAGACTGAAAAAAATCAAGCAGGATATTATCGGAGGGGAAACTTTCGAAAGCCAGGCAAGAATTTATTCTGAAGATGAAGGGTCAGCAGCCAACGGAGGATTATATAAAAATATCAATAAAGGGCAGATGGTGAAGCCATTCGAAGCTGCTGCATTGAACCTCCAGGAAAATGAAATCTCAGATCCTGTTGAATCTGAATTCGGATTCCACATTATTCAGTTGGTGAAAAGATCCGGTAAAGTATATGATGCAAGACACATCTTGTTGAAAGCTGTTCCTACTGATGATGAGATCAAAACTGCAAAAGCAAAATTAGACAGTATCAGAGGTCTTATTATCGATGGTAAAATGACATTCAAAGATGCCGCTTTTAAATTCTCAGATGATAAAAGAACAAAGTTCAACGCAGGGATCATTCCTGGAGCTGATGGTTCTGATAAAATTGAAAGAGAAAGTATCCCTGGAACAATCAGCTACGAATTGGCAGGTTTAAACAAAGGTGATATCACTACTGCTTTTGAAGATGAAGAGAACAAAAGAAAACAAATCAAGATCATCAAAGTGGAAGATGTGATTCCTTCTCATCAGATTACGCTGGAAACAGATTTCAGCAGAATCAAGCAGATGGCACTGAATAAAAAGAAAAGTGAAATGGTTGAAAAGTTTGTCAACTCCAAGTTGCCGACAACCTTTATTTCAATTGACGGACGTTACGACAGCTGTAACTTTAAGTCTAACTGGAAGAAACAATCCTTAACAAAATAAAATCAAAACCTTCAGAATTTCTGAAGGTTTTTTTATCATCGAACTTTGTAAAGGCGAAAATCCACGATGGAAAATATTGACAGATATTTCCCGGAAAACCATTGTTTTTAGTATTTTTACGCATGAGCAATTTTATAGATTTTAACGCTGCAAAAAAACTTCATGACATGGAGGCCACACACAATAGAATTTCACACCTTTTTACTATTAAATATCCCATTATCCAGGCTGGTATGATCTGGCATTCAGGATGGAGACTTGCTTCTGCCGTTTCCAACTGTGGAGGATTGGGAATAATCGGAGCAGGAAGTATGTATCCTGATATCCTGAGAGAAAATATCCGGAAATGTAAACTGGCAACGGATAAGCCATTCGGAGTAAATGTACCGATGTTATATCCTAATATTGAGGAAATCATTCAGATCATTCTTGAAGAAGGAGTGAAAATTGTATTTACATCAGCCGGTAACCCGAAAACCTATACGGAAACCCTTCAGAAAGAAGGAATAAAAGTAGCTCACGTCGTTTCTTCCACCAAATTCGCTGTAAAATGTGAAGATGCCGGAGTAGATGCCATTGTTGCAGAAGGTTTCGAAGCAGGAGGCCACAACGGAAGAGATGAAACTACCACATTCTGTCTTATTCCGAATGTAAAGAAACATATTTCTAAACCGTTAATCGCTGCCGGAGGAATTGCTTTAGGTTCACAAATTAAGGCTGCAATGATTCTCGGTGCAGATGGTGTACAAATCGGTTCCCGTTTTGCTGCTACCCACGAAGCTAGTGCCCATGAAAACTGGAAAAAGAAAATCACGGAACTGCAGGAAGGAGATACTCATCTTACTTTGAAAGAGCTGGCGCCTGTAAGAATGGTTAAAAATAAATTCTTCAATGAGCTGGAAGATATTTATGTGAACGGAAGAAATAAAGACGCTTTAATTGCCTCTTTAGGAAGAGCCAGAGCAAAAAAAGGAATGTTTGAAGGAGATATGGAAGAGGGAGAACTTGAAATAGGCCAGGTTTCTGCTTTAATTGATGAAATTCTTCCGGTGGAAACTGTTTTCAGCCATCTTTTAAAAGAATTTGAAGAAACGAAAATGCCGGTTTTTTAATATGATTTTATTCGATGGAAGGAAGGATAATAGATGTAAAGGGACAAAAATTATATATCGAACACAATAATCAGCTTCGGGACAGGCCTACGATTGTTTTTCTGCATGATTCATTAGGATCTGTGCAGCTTTGGAGAGATTTTCCGGCAAAACTGTCTGAAGCAGCACAGTGCAATACCCTTGCTTATGACCGTTTAGGCTATGGTAAATCATTTCCTATGCTTACTCATGAGCGGCCGGTACATTATATGGAACTGGAAGCAGATTTGTTGAATGATGTACTGATTGAAATGGATATTGATAACGCGATTCTCTTTGGGCACAGTGATGGGGGAACAATTGCTTTGATCACCGCTGCAAAATATCCCGAAAGAATAAAAGCCGTTATTTGTGAAGCTGGTCATATTTTTGTAGAAGAAACAACTTTAAAAGGAGTTTACGACGCATGGGAAGCTTACAAAACGACCAATCTTCCGGAACGTTTACAGAAATATCATGGTGATAAAGTAGAAATGCTTTTCAGAGCCTGGACAGAAACCTGGACACGGGATTATTACAGAACCTGGAATATAGAGTATTTCCTGAAAGATATTACAGCGCCGTTGTTATTTATTCAGGGAGAGGCTGATGAATACGGGACACTGGATCAGGTAGAAAAAACAGTTACTCAGGTCAGTGGAAGTTCGGAAAAATATATCATTCCCGATATAGGCCATACACCGCATAAAGAAGTACCTGAGCTTGTATTGGAGAAAGCGGCCGGATTTATCAGCAAATATTTCTAATATACAATATCAACAAGGCACCTGTTAACGGGTGTCTTTGTTTTGTTAAATAAACAGATTGATCTATTTTTATTTCAATAACTGAAGTTCAGCCGCAATATTTTCCTTTGCCCGGGCTTCATATTTTTCCTTAAAATATTCTGTTTTAAAGATACTTTTAAGTTCAAGGAAATGTTTGAGCACTTTTTTTCGTCCCGGTTTATACAGAAAATCAGGGTAAATGGAATACTCTTTTCTTATATTCTGAGTGTATTCCAGATAGGTTTCTAAATCCTTTCCCAATACAGAAAGATCAGCATCCAGCAGATAATTGGTGTCTTCATCATCACAACGTTGATGTGATTTTGTTGCCAGAATCTGCGCAGAAATGAGTGAAATTCTGTCTTTGTTCAAATGAAGTTCTCCAAGCCTTTTTTCTGCTTTGGCCGCACTTTTCTCCTCATTAGACTTAGAAGAAGCATCGTAGATAACGTCATGGTAAAACACGGAGAAAGAAATGGCTGTAAAATCTGAAATATCGCTTTTCACAGCTTCAAGTTCACTGAACATATTTTCAAGATGAAGAAGATTGTGGTAGTGTCTGCCTTTTTCAGAATATCTGGTTTCAAGTTCGTTCCACAGGCTGTCGATCAGCTGTTTGTTTTCGGTGAATGAAGAACAAAGCGTTTCAAAATAATTTTTCAGATTCATAGAAATAAGATATAAAAAAAGGAACTTTTAAAAAGTTCCCTGATTTGCTTCCAGAACAGCCTTCAGCTCGGCCCAGCCTCCGCCGTTGTAACCGTCCTTTAATCCTTGAGCGTTAAGATAATCCAATGCTTTTCCGCTTCTGTTTCCACTTCTGCAGAATAAGATAACAGGCTTTTCAATAGATAGGATTTCATCCTGTCTGTCTTCTACTTCACCTAAAGGAATATTCTTGGCACCATCTATATTACCGTCCATTTCAAGCTCCATTGGCTCACGAACGTCGATTAATTCATAGTTTCCTGATTGTATTACTTCTATTAAAGACATAGTTGTTGGTTTAAACATTAAATTAGAAACGAAATTACGTATTTTTTTTTTGAAAAAAATCCTAATTAAAACATAATTTTTTCAGAAAAGAACCATCAGTGGGATGTACTTTGGCAGAAATCTGAAGATTGATAAAATAATCTTAATTTTGCAGTGTGAAATTAATGAATGCAGACGCTGAAAAATATTCCCAACTCATAAAATCCAGGGCAAAAAGTTTTGGATTCCAGAGTTGTGGCATTTCCAAAGCTGATTTTCTGGAGGAAGAAGCTCCCCATCTTGAAAAATGGCTGAAGAATAATTATAACGGCGAAATGAAGTATATGGAAAATCATTTCGACAAAAGACTTGATCCGAGACTTTTGGTAGAAGGTTCAAAATCTGTAATTTCACTTTCTTACAATTACTTTCCTGAAGAAAAAATTTCTACGCTGGAGAACTTTAAAATCTCAAAATATGCTTATGCAGAAGACTATCATGAAGTAATCAAAGAAATACTCCGTGAAATGGTTGCAGAGCTGCAGGAAGAAATAGGGGAATTTGGATTTCGTGTCTTTGTAGATTCTGCGCCGGTTCTGGAAAGAGCCTGGGCGAAAAAGTCAGGAATAGGCTGGGTAGGGAAAAATGCCAACCTTATTACCAAACAAAGCGGTTCTTTTTATTTTCTGGCCGAAATCATCTGCGATCTGGAGCTGATCCCTGACCATGCCACTACAGATCATTGCGGAAGCTGCAGAAAATGTATCGATGCGTGTCCCACAGATGCCATTGTTTCTGAAAAGATTATAGATGGAAGCCGATGCATTTCTTATGCAACCATAGAACTCAAAAATGAAATTCCGGATTATTTTAAGGATAAAATGGAAGACTGGATGTTTGGCTGCGATATCTGTCAGGATGTCTGCCCCTGGAACAGATTCTCTGCGCCCAATAAACAGAGCCGTTTCCAGCCCAATGAAGCCTTGAAAAACTTTAAGAAAGGAGAGTGGAAAGAACTTACCCAGGAAATTTTCTCGGAAATCTTCAGAAAATCTCCCGTAAAACGAACCAAGTTTGCTGGTCTCAAGAGAAATATTGAGTTTTTACAGAAGACTTCCGACTGATTTTTCTCTGAACTTTCGGTGACAATTCCTCTTTTGGAATTTTTTGAAGTTCCAAACCAGAGCTGATAATTGACCATTCCTTAAATTTTTCGCTTTAAGGAGGTGAAGATTTATATCAATAAGTTTCTTAAAAAGCCTTTCCTATAAAGAAAAATTGATTTTCAGGAGATCAGAATCTCACCGAAAATCAACGTCTTTTTTGTATTCTTTTAGGAGCAGTTTTTACTCTTATTTTAAATCTTTTTTGGGATTTAGTATTTTTACGCATATTTATGAATATTTCGTAACTAAATATAGCCATTTTTTCGATTAAAACAAATACTTTTACTAAAAATTAAAGATTAAATTTTGTTAAAAAACATGACTGTGAAAACGATATTAATGTATATCCTGAAAGTGCTAGGAATTATTTTAGGAATTGTGATTATTTACGTAATCCTTGGGCTGCTGATTCCCTATATTCCCGTTTCTGCAAAAGATGACGGACAGAAGAAAGAAATCCCAATCTATATTTACACCAATGGAGTGCATACCGATATCGTAATGCCTGTAAAAAATGACCTTCAGGACTGGAGCCGGAAAATTCCTTTTGCCAATACAAAATCAAAAAAAACAGATTATCAGTATATAGGAATAGGATGGGGAGACAAAGGGTTTTATCTTGATACTCCTACCTGGGCAGATCTGAAATTTTCAACAGCCATAAAAGCTGCATTCTGGCTAAGTGATTCCGCAATGCACTGTACCTATTATAATACGATGAAAGAAGGCGACGACTGTAAAATGATCATGATCAGCAGAAATCAATACCAGAATCTGGTAAAATTTGTAGAAGATAAATTTGACAGAGACCAGAACGGAAACTTCATGTTGATTCCAACAGATGCCGTATACGGTGATAATGATGCCTTTTATGATGCAAAAGGAACGTACAGCTTTCTTTATACCTGCAATACCTGGAGCAATAACGCTTTAAAAGCTGCAGGACAAAAAGCCGCACTTTGGACCCCCTCAGATTTTGGAATTTTTCAACACTATAAATAATACATGAAGAGGATTTATCTGTTGTTCATTATCTTTTTGGTGGGTTCATGTTCCCAGGAAAGGAACAGCAATACAATAATAACCAATAGACCTCTGGCGGCAGAAAAGAAGCCTGAAGCCGATCTTTCCAAAATAAAAAGTAAAGCGGAAGAAGCATTGGAATTCTGTAATTCAAAGAATCTCAGCAAAGACTTCTGCATTCTTATTGATATGAGCCTTCATTCCGGTGTTAACCGTTTTTTTATCTGGGATTTTAAAAATAATAAGATTTCGAAACAATATCTGGTAGGACATGGCTGCGGTTCCAATTCATGGAGTAAAGATGATTCTAAAGCCAATCCGGGATTCAGTAATGAAGACGGAAGCCACCTTTCATCTTTAGGAAAGTATAAACTGGAAGGTAGAGGCTACAGCGACTGGGGAATCAATATCAAATACCTGATGCACGGTCTCGAAGAAACCAACAGTAATGCTTTAAAAAGATTTATTGTTTTTCATTCATGGGATATGATGAGCGATAATGAAGTGTTTCCTGACGGATCTCCTGAAGGCTGGGGCTGTCCGACTGTTTCCAACAACGCGATGAAGGAAATTGATCCCATGATTCAGAAATCGGGAAAACCTGTACTGATGTGGATCTATAATTAAATCTTTACCTTTGTTTCATAACAATCGTGTTAACTGATTCCACCTTATGAAACATACCCTTTTCCGCGAACAACAGCTCAATTGTGATATAGAAACAGCCTGGAAATTCTTTTCCTCCGCAAACAATCTTTCAGAAATTACACCGAAAGATATGGGCTTCATTGTATTGACGGAAATGGAAAACGATGAAATCTACGAAGGAATGCTCATCGATTATTACGTTTCTCCGTTATTCGGTATCAAAATGAAGTGGCAGACCGAGATCACCCACGTTGATTTCCGGAAAAGCTTTATTGATTTTCAGAAAAAAGGTCCGTACAAACTCTGGAACCATCATCATGAATTTATTCCCAATGCCGAAGGTGTTCTGATGAAAGACACCATAGATTATGAACTTCCCATGGGATTTTTAGGTGAAATTGCCCACGGTCTTTTCGTGAAAAAGAAACTGGAACACATCTTTGATTATCGTTTCAGAGTATTGAGTAAACTGTTCTAAGTATTCAATAGTAACGGGCTTTAGCCCGTTAAAAAATAGATAAAAATTCCATTGGCTTTAGATTCTGTGTTAACTTCCAAATATTTTTTATACATTTATATTTATAAAAGCGACCTTGAGTTAGCTTGCGTAGGGTGAACGTCTTTGATTTTTACCCTACTTT
>NZ_SCNC01000043.1:0-15669 GCF_005503635.1 Chryseobacterium sp. 2VB | reverse complement strand
CAAAGGTTCGAATCCTTTCGCGCTCACAAAAAACCTCACAACTTTTATTGTGAGGTTTTTTGTTTTTAAAAGCTTACAATTTTATTTTACAATCCAACAATTTTAATGAATCAAACAGGATAGAGCATCCCGATTTCAATCGGGACGGCAAAGGTTCGAATCCTTTCGCGCTCACAAAAAACTTCACAATTTTTATTGTGAGGTTTTTTGTTTTTATTAACTACATACAAATTGATCTGCACGATTTATTTTCATCGAAAAATCATGAACTTTTTGTTTATATTAGTTCTATGTGTTATTGTTATATACTTCATTCTAAATCTTTGGATAAATTCTATGTGGGACATTCCTCAGAGCCTTTACAGGAAAGATTAAGAAAACATTTATCAGATCATAAAGGATATACTTCAAAAGCTAAAGATTGGATTGTAGTATATTTTGAAAATTTTGACTCAAAATCTTCAGCATATAAAAGAGAAAGAGAGATTAAGGCATGGAAAAGTAAATCTAGAATTCAAAAACTCATACATGCAACACAAAGGATAGAGCATCCCGATTCTTAATCGGGACGGTCAAAGGTTCGAATCCTTTCGCGCTCACAAAAAACCTCACAATTTTTATTGTGAGGTTTTTTGTTTTTATTTATTCTATAAAATATTCGCCATCCACTGATCAAAACGATTTTTATATTTTCCCCGGCGGTATGAATCAGGATATCAGGTTCTTTGATCGGATTTAAGCTAAAATTCTCTCTTTCAGAAGAAACATTCAGTATATTTGTAATAGGACTTATTGTATTTAAATGTTGACAGATCAATTTGGAAGGAGCATAAATTATCTCCGGCTTGCTATTGTAGACCGGTGTAATCTCCGATGTACTTACTGTATGCCGGAAAACGGTCTTAGCTGGATCAAGCAAAATGAATTAATGACTGATGAAGAAATGCTCAGAATCTGTTCGGTATTTACAGAAATGGGAGTCGATAAAATCAGGATAACAGGAGGAGAGCCTTTCGTCCGTAAAAACAGTATTGAACTCATCCAAAATATATCGCAATTAGATGGACTTACCGATCTCAGTATAACAACCAACGGTCTTCTTACAGAACAGTATATTCCGCAACTTAAAAAATTCGGGATCAAATCTGTCAACTTAAGCCTTGATACACTCGATAAGGAACGCTTTTTCCGAATCACCAGAAGAAATAGTTTTGATCAGGTGATGAAAACTTTAGACAGTTTATAACAACATCATATAAAAGTAAAAATCAACACGGTAGTCATGGAAGGGGAAAATACTGAGGATATCATTCCATTGGTGATGCTCGCAAAAGAGCTTCCGGTAGATGTCCGCTTTATTGAAGAAATGCCTTTTAACGGAAGTGATACTGATATTTCCCTGAAATGGAATTTTACACAAATTTACAGCTATATTAAAGATCATTTCCCAGAAATCCAAAAGACAGATGATCCTAAAAGCTCAACGTCTTACAGTTATAAGATCCCAGGCTTTACAGGAAATATTGGAATCATTGCAGCTTATACCCGTTCATTTTGTGGAGACTGCAACAGAATAAGAATCACTCCTTCCGGTATTCTCAGAACCTGTTTATATGAAGGAACCGGTGTCAATCTAAAAAATGAAATCCGTATGGGAAAAACAGATGAAGAGTTGAAAAACATAATTATCAGCAGCATACACAAAAAACCGAAAGACGGCTGGGAAGCTCAGAAACTGAGTTTAACCGCCTCACAAATCCATCAGTCAATGGCAACAATAGGAGGATAACTATGGAAATGATTAGCGTACAGCAGGCAGAAGAGATTATACTTTCCCAAATCAAAGACTTCGGAACCGAGGAGATTTTCTATGAAAATGCCTTAGGAAGAATTTTAGCAGAAAATATTTTGGCAGATCGCGATTTGCCGCCATTTGACAGGTCAACAGTAGATGGAATTGCCATCAGTTTTAATTCGTTTGAAAAAGGAATTCACACCTTTACCATCAAAGCTGTACAGGCAGCGGGAGAAGTTCCAGTTTCTATTGATGACGAAAACGAATGCATAGAAATTATGACCGGAGCAGCTTTGGATTCTTCAATGGACACTGTCATTCGTTATGAAGATATTTCGATAAACAACAATTTTGCAAGCATTACTATCGATGTTAAAAAAGGACAGAATATCCATCTGAAAGGAAGAGATAAAAAGGCAGGAGAAATATTGGTAAAAGCCAATCAAGTGATAACTCCATCTATTCTCGGGATTGCTGCGTCAGTGGGAAAAACATTTCTAACAGTGAAAAGACTTCCCAAAGTAGCCATTATTTCCACAGGGGACGAAATGGTACCACCTGAAACGATCCCTACTCCATTTCAGTTAAGACGCTCCAACGGAATTACTATAAAATCCGTTTTGGAAAAATACAGAATAAATGCTGACTGGCTGCATTGGAATGATGATTTTGAATTCATAAAAAAGGAACTTTCCCAATGCATCGAAAATTATGATATTTTGCTGATGAGCGGCGGGGTTTCTATGGGGAAATTCGATTATCTGCCCAAAGCCTGTGATGAACTGGGAATAGAGAAAATTTTTCATAAAATAAGACAAAGACCGGGAAAACCTTTCTGGTTTGGAAAAAGCCAAAACGGAAAATTGGTTTTTGCATTCCCTGGAAACCCGGTTTCCGTATTCATGTGCCTGCACCGGTATTTTATTCCCTGGCTGGAAAAATCTTTGGGAATCCCGGAAAATCCCCAATATGCTGTTTTACAAAATGATATAGATTTCCCTTTTTCATTACAATATTTCGCCCAGGTTAAACTCAGCATGAATCCATCAGGGAAGTTGATTGCAGAATCAGTAAATACCAATGGTTCCGGAGATTTTTCCCATCTTGCGGAAACCGATGCATTTATAGAACTTCCTCTGGAAAAAACTATGTTTAAGAAAGGCGAAGTCTATAAAATCTGGAGATATAATTTTTAATGTAATCATGACAAATTTTTCACATCTTAATAAAAAAGAACAGCCCGGTATGGTGAATGTAGGCGGTAAAAAAGTTACCCACCGGAAAGCCACTGCCAAAGCTATTGTAATACTTCCTGAACATATTCTGGAAGCGCTTCAGAAAGATGATTTTAAAACTAAAAAAGGTTCAGTTTTCCAAACTGCTATCATTGCAGGAATAATGGCAGCAAAAAAAACGGGAGAATTGATTCCTCTCTGCCATCCTATTGGTATGGACAACTGTGAAATAGATATTGAAATTAATGCTCAAAATGAAATTGAAATCTATTGTACTGCCGAAATCGAAGCTAAAACAGGCATCGAAATGGAAGCATTGACAGGCGCATCTGTTGCCGCACTTACTATGTATGATATGTGCAAAGCCATGAGTCATGACATCGTAATCAA
The DNA here is from genome assembly GCF_005503635.1 of Chryseobacterium sp. 2VB. Lineage (NCBI taxonomy): Bacteria > Pseudomonadati > Bacteroidota > Flavobacteriia > Flavobacteriales > Weeksellaceae > Chryseobacterium > Chryseobacterium sp. 2VB. The sequence goes on along the minus strand of NZ_SCNC01000043.1, from coordinate 12,249 downwards.
AGAAATACAACTCATCGAAAAATCCGGAGGAAAAAATGATTTCAAAAGAGACTGATGTTCCCAAATTAAACGGGCTGGTACTGGCAGGGGGAAAAAGCCAGCGAATGGGGAACCCTAAAGATAAAATCAGCTGGCATGGCAAAGAGCAACGGTATTTTGCCGCTGATCTTTTAGCTCCGTTTTGTAACGAAGTTTTCATTTCCTGCAGACAAGACCAGCTGGAAAATTTTGATCCAAATTACAATGCCCTTACTGATACTTTTCTGAATATGGGACCTTTCGGCGGAATTCTTTCGGCATTACGCTCCCAAAGAGATACAGCATGGTTGGTCGTTGCCTGTGATTTACCTTTATTGGATGAAAAATCGTTAGAGTTTTTAATTGAAAACAGGAATATAGAAAAAGCAGCCACCACTTACGAAAGTCCTTTTGACGGATTACCGGAACCATTAATTACTATCTGGGAGGCCAAAAGCTATCCTTTGCTCCTCAATTTTTTAGGATCAGGAATTACCTGCCCAAGAAAAGTTCTTATCAACAGTGATATATTGATTCTGAAACCAGGCAACCCGGATTCTTTAATGAATGTGAATACTCCCGAAGATAGGGAAAAAGCCCAGGAAATTTTAAGAAAACAGATTTAAGACAGAAACAGATGAGTAACCCGCTTGAACGTTATCATTGCCAGATGGCTTTACCCGGATTTGGAGCTTCGTCTCAGGAACTTCTTAAAAACGCTAAAGTTCTGATCGTAGGTATGGGAGGGCTTGGCTGTCCTTCGGCACAATATCTTGCTTCTTCAGGTATAGGAACAATTGGTCTTGCCGATAATGATACCGTCTCTGAAAGCAATCTTCACCGCCAGATTTTATATGCTCCGGAAGATATAGGAAAATCAAAAGTTGATATTGCTACTAAAAAGTTACAACAGCAAAATCCAACAGTAAAAATCATTCCGTTAAATTTCCGCGTAACCTCTGAAAATGTAATGGATCTGATTTCTGAATTTGATCTGATTATTGATGGAACAGATAATTTTGAAACAAAATGTCTGCTGAATGACGCTTGTGTACTGACGGGAAAACCTTTGGTATATGGTGCTATTTACCAATACGAAGGCCAGGTAAGTATCTGGAATGTTATACAGAAAGACGGTACTTACTCTCCCAATTACCGTGATGTTTTTCCGAATGCGGAAGAATCACAGGTTCCGAACTGCAGAGAAGGCGGCGTGCTTCCTACACTGGCAGGCATTGTAGGATGTATGCAGGCTAATGAGGCCATAAAATATTTTACAAATCCCGAGGATTCATTGGCAGGAAAACTCTGGATGATGAATGTTCTGAATGGCAAAACACAGATTATTAAATTAAGAAAAACTTCTGTGCAGATTACAGCTTTACCTCAGGCTGTTGATACCATTACGTTTGAGCAGCTGATGCAGAAGAAAGATCATTTTGAAATCATAGATGTCCGTACATCGCAAGAGCATGAACAGTTTAATATAGGAGGAATCAATCTTCCTGCAGAAGAATTACAGAATCATTCAGATTATATTTCGGGTTGTTCAAAACCTATTCTGGTTTATTGTCAATCCGGGAAGCGAAGTACAGAAGCGGTAAGAAAAATAAAAAAGAGCTTTCCTGAAAAGAAAGTATTTTCTTTAAAAGACGGCATTCAAAAAATACAATAAATACTTCTTAATTTAAAATCATTCAGAAGTAATAATCATCTTCTTTTTTAAGCATCAATCAATAATATTCTGAGTCATTTTCTGCGAAACAGCAATATGTTCTCCCACCATCTCATGAATGGTCTCATCAATCATAATACACATACTGTTCAAGGCTAAATCATTCGCATCCGTTCCAAAAGGCTCCTCAATTTCATCTGCAATCGCTTCAAATGCTACAAATGTATAAGCTACAAATACGACAATAAGAGGCGTAAACCATCCCAGCGAATCTACAAGACCGAAAGGCAGCAAAAAACAATAAATATACACCGTTCGATGCAACAGAACACGGTAACTGTAAGGAATCGGGGTAGAAACCAATCTTTCACAACCTCCTAAAATATCAGAAAGCTTATCAAAATTCTCATCAAAACGCGCCTGTTGGATAGAATCTAAGTAACCTTGATCCTTCGCTTTCTGAACCCATTCTGCAAGCAACCGCATAATAACTGCCGGCTTATATTTTGATCCTGCAACAATTTTCAGCTGGTCTTCATTAAGCCTTGATTTTAAATCTTCATAAGCATCTGTTCCTCTAAGTTGATGTTTCAGCGCAAAAACAAAGCAACTAAGTAAGTTAACAAAGCTATGGACAGAAATTGTATCGTTCTTTATATTGCTTAGAGTCATTGCCTGTCGAGTCAATGCACGTGTAGTATTCAACAAGGCACCCCATAATTTTCTTCCTTCCCAAAATCTGTCATAACTGGCATTATTTCTAAACCCGAGGAATAAGGCAAGTACAAAGCCAAACAGCGTCAGTGGCGCAGGATTTAACGGAACTTTAAATGAGAGTATTATTCCATGAAAATAAGTCACCAATAAAGAAAGGATTAAAAGCAATCCCAAACGGGGAAGCAAAGCAGGCAAAACAGAACCGTGCCACACAAAAAGCATTCTGAACCAGTGTTCTTTTTTTCTTATGATCATTACTAAATGATAATTTACTTAAGTAATATGTTTTATGGTTGTTCGAGGCTTGTTCCGGCTGCAGCAATGACATGATCATCAATCCTTTTAAAAATTTCGGGACTATGCTTTCGGATTTTGATACGGACATATTTGGAAGCAGGCATATTAGCTCCATTAACTACATTATTGATGGATACCAATACATTGGTTTCCGGAAAATAGGTCATAGTGCTTTTCTGAGGAATTGGATATTTTACAACAATGAAAAGCGGTGCAATTCTTTCAATTCCGTCATCATAATTGAAAAGGTCTACGTGGTCACCTTCTTTGAGACCGGCTTTCTCTATATCTTTTTCATTCATCATGACAACTCTTCTTTCATTGAAAATCCCACGGTAACGGTCATTCAGACCATATACAACTGTATTAAACTGATCATGTGTTCTGGTTGTTCCCATCAGATATTCATCATCTGCAAGCGAATTATCCGGCACTGCTGTTATATTGAAAGCAGCTTTTCCCGGAGAAAATTCACTGTTGAAAATACCATCCCTTGGTCCGTTCGGAAGATAAAAACCGCCTTTCTGAACAACCCTTTCGTTATAGTTTTCAAATCCGGGAATACATTGTTCGATATCATTACGAACGGCATCATAGCTGTTGATAAATTTGTCCCAATCTACAACAGAACGTTCACCCAAAACTGCTTTTGCCATTCTGCAGGCGACGTGTGTTTCATTGATCAGGTTTTTAGAAATCGGATCCAGAACACCTCTTGACCATTCCACAACACCCATTGAGTTTTCTGTACTTACGTGCTGAAGTTCTCCATTGATCATATCTTTCTCACTTCTGGAAATTACCGGCAAAATAAGAGCTTCTTTCCCATGGATAAGATGATTTCTGTTCAATTTTATAGAAACGATTACAGACATTTCCAGCTTCCGCATTGCTTCTGCCGTAAAGGTTGTATCCGGTGCTGCAGAAAGGAAATTACCTCCCATGCAGAACATAAATTTTACCTTTTCTTCGTGCATCGCTTTCAGGGCATTCACAACATCATAACCGCCTTCTCTCGGAACTTTAAAGCCATAATATTCCTGTAATCTGTCCAGTTGTTCAGTCGTAGGATGGTGGTTAATAAGCAGCGTTCTGTTTCCCTGCACATTACTGTGACCTCGAACAGGACAGGCTCCTCCTCCCTGGATTCCTATGCTTCCTTTCATCAGCAGGAGGTTCACGATATTATAAATCATTTCCACCCCGTTGTGCTGTTGTGTGATTCCCATTCCCCAACAAATGATAATACGTTTTTTTGAGGCAATCATTTGTGCGGCTTCCCTTAGGTTTTCAATCGGAATTCCGCATTCCTCGGATAAAAAATTGAGGTCATACAATTTTAATTCTTCAACCAATTCATTGAAGCCCGCAGTTTTATTAATGATAAAATCGTGGTCAAGAATTTTTCCCGGATTTTTAGCCTCTTCTTCCAATACCAGAATTTGCAATGCTTTCAAAAGCGCCATATCTCCGTTAATTTTGACAGGAAGATATAAATCCGACAATTCATAAGGCTTATTGAGCAAAGCACGAACTTCCTGAGGATTTCTGAAACCTTTTAATCCGGCTTCAGGAAGCGGATTGACTGCCATAATTTTTGCTCCGTTTTTCTTTCCTTTGGTTAATGCGGAAAGCATTCTCGGCGAATTGGTTCCGGGATTCTGACCGATGATAATGATGAGGTCTGTATCATAAAAGTCTTCAAGTTTTACCGTTCCTTTTCCGATACCTATGCTTCTTGAAAGCGCATAACCGGAAGTTTCGTGGCACATATTGGAGCAGTCCGGAAAATTATTAGTTCCAAATTCACGGGCGAACAACTGATATACCCAGGTTGCTTCGTTGCTGGTTCTTCCTGAAGTATAAAATATGGCTTCGTTAGGCGAATTCAAAGCGTTTAATTTTTCGGAAATTTTTGTAAAGGCATTATCCCAACTTATCGGCTGATAATGGGTTCCTCCTTTCGGTAAATACATAGGCTCCACGATTCTTCCTAACTGGCTGATTTCAAAATCCGTCAGTTTTGCTAAATCATAAACCGAATTTTCTCTGAAAAACGCTGCATCTATCTTTTTTGAGGTAGCTTCTTCTGCTAAGGCCTTTGCTCCGTTTTCACAGTATTCACCCAATCTGGAACGTTCATCATCCGGGTCGGGCCATGCACAGCTTGGGCAATCGAAACCATCAAACTGATTCATACTGAAAAGAGCTCTTCCTCCACGAAGAACAGAGGCATTGAGAACCAACTGGTCCAATGAATGGATAACAGCAGGAACACCAGCTGCCCAAGCTTTTGGCGGTTTCAGTTTCAAATCCAGCAATTTATATGGAGGTTCTGCAGAAGGTAATCTACTACCCTCTTTTATTTTATCGAATGAATCTTTGTTTTCCATGATTTCTAAATTTAAAAAAATGAAAAAATTAGCATTTTATATTCGGATTGGGATAATTGTCGCTTTGGTCTTCCAACGTATTATCGATACAAACAAAATCTTTTTCTACTAAAAGCTTTACCAATCCTGATTGTCCGTCAAAACCCACCCTGTCTGTGGAAATCCACTCATTTATCATAGCTTTAGGCATTTTCAGTACAATTCTGTTTTCGATGAAAACCGCTGAAAGCTCTTCGTTGTCCGTTTTTTCGATAGAATAAATAAACGGACGGTCTACAAATTCAGTAAAGCTTGAGATGACTCCGTTTTGTCCTAATTCTGCAACTTCAGACTGGGTCAAACGGAATCGTATTGAGTTGTCTTTAATTCTTATTTTCATAACAAATTTTCAATTTTAAAATGGCTGCCTGAATGGTAAATATTAAACCTATTATCCCGGAGAAAGCCTAACAAAGTGATATCAAATTCTTTTGCCAGATCTACTGCAAGGCTGGATGGCGCTCCTATTGCTGCAACAATCGTAATTCCTGCCATTGCTGCTTTCTGGATGAGCTCGAAACTGGCTCTTCCGCTTAGAACCAAAATTTTATTGTCGAGAGGAAGTAAATCTGCTGATAATGCATATCCTATAATTTTATCTAACGCATTATGCCTTCCTACATCTTCACGCAGTGCCAAAAGATTGCCTTCCAGGTCAAAAATGCCGGAAGCATGAATACCGCCCGTAGCACTGAAATTATTCTGAAACGACTGCAGCTTTTCAGATAGTTGATACAGAGTTTCCAGGGAAATTTCTGTGTTTTGTTTTGTATGATTATGGAAAGTGCTTACTGTTCTTATGGATTCTATGGATCCTTTTCCACATACACCACAGCTGGAAGTGGTATAAAAATTTCGGTCGGCTTTCATAAGCTCAGGAATACAACCTTCTGTAAGTTCAACAATAACAATGTTTTCGCTGTTTCTGGAGCATTCTGTCTCCGGAAAATATATGCTTTTAACCTGTTGATGGCTGGAAATAATTCCTTCTGTAAACAGAAAACCGACAGCAAGCTCTGCATCATTTCCGGGAGTCCGCATGGTTACAGAGATGTTTTTAGACTCTTTTCTATCTGCTAAATGATAAGCAACCCTTATTTCCAAAGGTTCTTCAACAGAAACATCATCCGTATAATGAAAACTGTCATTGTCTTTAACTTTGACGATTTCTATCTGCTTTACCGATTTATTTGATAACAGATGGGCTTTCATAATTTAATAATTGATACATAAAGGTACAAAATTTTACTCCTCAAACTACGGGTGTGCAGAAACCCATTCTTCTCCGTCCTCAAAAATTTCTTTTTTCCATATGGGAACGGTCTTTTTAATATTTTCAATCATAAAGCTGCATGCATCGAAAACAGCATTTCTATGCCCGTCACTCACCACGATGATCACGGCAGCATCGCCTGGAAATAAAATTCCGGTACGGTGATGAACTACAATATTTTTTACCGAAAATAAAGAAATAGCTTTATCCGTTATTTTCCGTATTTCCTTAATTGCCATAGATTCATAGCATTCATATTCCAAGCGGGTAACAGATTTACCTTTGGTGTGATTTCGTACTGTTCCTACAAATGATGCCATTCCTCCGCATGCAGGATCGGATGCAAAGCTAAAGCAATCTGTAAGATCCAGGATTTGTTCTGTTATTTTTATATCAACCATATTTATTATCCACCGCTTACCGGAGGGATTATTGCTATTTCGTTAGACACTGTTATGATCTGATCATCCTCTGCATATTCATCGTCAACGGCAATAAAATAGGATTTTAATTTTTTCAGTTCCGGAAAGCTTTTTTCCAGAAGCTCCTTGAGTGCTTTGACGTTTGCCTTTTCATGTATTTCTATTTCTTTTTCTGAAGTTCCGAAAATATCTTTCGTTATTCCGAATGCCAGTATTTTAAGTTTCATTTTTATATGCAGCTTATTACCAATATTTTATTAAAACGTTTATTCCGGCTACCAGAACCAGAACAGCCGTCATTCTTTTGATGACTAAAGGATTCCATTTCAGGGACATCCTGGAACCGATCTGCCCACCAATGAACACGGCAAAACATAAACTCAGAATTCTGAAATAATCCATATCTGCAGACAGCTTAGATAACTGGCCAAAGATTCCTGATATTGAATTTACCAATATGAAAACACTTGACGCCGCTGCAATTTTCCGTGGGGTATCCCATTTCATGAGGTTTAACAGTGGGGAAAGAAAAATTCCGCCGCCAATGCCTACCAATCCTGATAAAAACCCGATTCCTCCTCCTAAAAATCCGTTTTTGAAAAGTGAAGCTTTTCTATATTCCGAAGGATTTTCTCCATTTTTTGCTTCTGTCTTTATCCACAGCAACAGCGCAGCCATGATTAAGGTGCCACCTAATATCAGAAAAAAAGTTTCCTGGCTTATTTTCAAAACAGCTCCCAGGTATGCCATGGGAACACTTACAAGGGTAAGCGGCAGTATTTTCTTCCAATCAATCTGCTTATTTCTGATGTAAATGAATACGCCTCCTATTACTACAATAACATTACAGATAAGTGCCGTTAACCGTATTTCCTGATAAGGCAGACTGTACATTGCCAGAACAGCAAGGTAACTGGATCCTCCACCAAATCCCACAGAAGAATAAATGAAAGCGATAATTAAAAAAAAGAAAAAGATTTCCCAATGCCCCATATATTTTGCAGAATTAATTTTCTTACAATAATACTCATTTTTAGGGCGCCATTCAGGGTTATCACTTAAAAGTTTCTATTATAATTTGGGTGAAGGATGTTGCAGATTGTTTTTTAAGGATGGAAGATGGAAGCCTGAGGATGGAAGTTACTATTGGACCTATCAATAAAGAGTTATTAACCAATACTTATTTCTATTCTCAAACTTCTTTGGCCAAAGATTTACACTGCTTCTTTTGTTTTTGTTGCGCTCTTAGCGGCCTCGATTTTCTTAGTATTCCTAAGCTCACGTTTCATTTTACGGTAGTCCCAGGGAGCAACCGCATTAATATCCTGCCAAAGGCCTATTTTCTTTTGTTGTGCAGTTTCCTGCAGTTTTCCCAAAGAGGCATCTTTGGAATAGGAAAAATACCACCATCCCAATCCTGCTTTGATAAGCTCTTTGGAAAGGTATTTCCCATCGTCATAATACACTTTCGCAATGGATCTTCCATAACGGTCCTTAGTCGTTTCAACAAAGCTTACCGTTTTCCCAAAAACCTGAGCAGAAGTAAACTGTTTCGCATTTTTACCGAACGCCTGTCCACTTTCCGGACAATCGACTTCAGCCAACCTCAGTTTTTTTTGCTGGTTGCCTTTTAACAGTAAAGTAATGGTATCTCCGTCTGAAATTTTGATCACTTTTCCGGTAGTCTGTGAGAATAGATATAAAGGGAAAAGTACGTACAGCAGCATTAGTCGTTTCATAAGGCAAATATAGGGATTAGTGGGGCTTTTTAATTAAAAAACCTCGCGTTTTGCGAGGTCTTTTTAATATTGAATAAGTTACTTTTGATTTTTTTTTGCCTCAAAGTTGGGAGACTTTGTGGAGAGAATTATTCAACATCCAATACTTTATGAACATCGTTAAAATTATACCAGCGTTCTTTTTTACCGGGATAATAGTAGTACAATTCATCCAAGTATGTATCTTCTTTAAGAAAGGTAGTTCCTTTATTTAGTGGTAATATATAATTGTCTAAATTGTTAATGAAACTAATGTATTGACTGTAATTATATTTAGTTTGTGAAGAAATGGTTTCGCATAGTATATCTTTATTATCAATTCTATTACCATCATCGCTGATACGTCCACTACTTGAAACATATTCATCAATCAGTTTATTACTAAAAAAAGAGGCTATTTTTTGAGCATCAATTGCTACGAAGAATAAATATCCTCCATTTTTTAAAACTTGAAATAATTCATTTAAATCTTTAGTAGAATGATTAGTTTTTTTTACAGCCCTACGCTCATTAAGAGTCAAAAAATTCTCTCTGCAAAAACATTTTTTAGCCATTAAAAACTGTTGAAATGCCAAACTATCTTTTTTTAAAAATGTCTTTAATTTTTCATATTTGGTATCTCCGACAGGAGTTTGTCCCCAAATGATCACATTAAATAGCAAAAAAACTATAACAATGAATATTTTTTTCATCACTTACTTTGTTTATTATTTTTATCTGCAACGTACAAGTAAACAGCTTGAGCATCCTTTAGATACATGTGACTGTTTCCACCTATAACTTTCTTTCCATTGTATATTGTTATATGTCCTGTAAAGTTTACGTCTTTCTTTGCAATCATAATAAAAGTGCCCTTTTTACCACCAAAAACTTCTTGAACTTGTTCTTCAGAAGTTGGATTTTCGACTTTTATAATTTTATCTTCATTACCTTTATAAATTTTGTCTAACACTTTTTTAAACTCTCCTTCTGTTGAAGTGATATTCAAACCTTTCATTTTACCAGACAATCCTTTAAAATCTGGTTTTAAATACTTTCCAAACCCTATTCTATTGCATGCTATAGAACCTCTTGTTGCACATGCATTAGTCATATTAATTGGTTTTTGACCAACTAGTCTTAATACCTCATTATCTCTATCATATTTTTCACCATACACATAAGAAAATATATCCAAATTAGAAACTTCTCCATTTTTCCAGGTCATATCATCTTGTGTTTTAGGCCACTTATCATATAGTAATTCCCATTCCACTTGCTTCCCATTTGGATCTATATATCTAATTGGATTTTGGTAAGTATAAATATAAGGATTTAGATTTCCCCAATAATATACTCCATCGTTATGTTCTCCGTCCCCATAGAATTCATTTTCCATTACAGGATGATAGACTGCCAACGGATCCACCCCATACCAAATACTAGCTCTCGGATTATAATATCTTGCTCCATAATAATACAGCCCTGTTTCTCTATCCAATTCTTTTGCATTGAACTTATATGGGTTATCATATACACCTGTTCGCTGCTCCAGCATTGTTTCTCCGAATGGTAAATTTAAGAAAAACTGAGACGTCTAATCACCTGTATTGTGATATAATTAATTGTTCGGAAATGATCACCAAGCAATATAATTCTAACACTCATTATTATTTTTCACGAAACAAAGCTCCTTTTTCTATTTTCCAGACATTCGGCTTCAGCCAGCCTTAACTTTACCTTTTTTGCTGATTGCCTTTTAACAGTAAAGTAATGATATCTCCGTCTGAAATTTTGATCACTTTTCCGGTAGTCTGTGAGAATAGAAATACAGGGAAAAGTATGTGCCATTTCCTGGGGCAAATATAGAGATTAGTGCATTTTGTTTAATTAAAAAACCTCGCATTTTGCGAGGTTTTCATAATATTAAATTTGAGTTATTTGATTTCCTACCTCAAAGTCTGGAGACTTTGCAGAGCGGATGTAAAGAGCCGGAAATTAAGAAGTTGACACTAACGTAAAATCTTCTATTTCCCAATAATTATCATGCAATCTTAGTTTAAATACAGCATTTCTCCCGTAATAATCTTTTTTTATACGATGGTCAACAAAAACTAATGCTGTTCTTTTAGAAGGATCAAATACAATCTCTGAAAAATAGACAACACCTATCTCACATTCATTTGTATGTTTATCATACTCTGCCAGATCCAGGACTTTTGCGGTACACAAATTAAATTGATTTGCTTTTATAGAACTTCGTGTACTTAATTTTTTAATAATATCTGTATTATTGGAAAATTCTTTTAAAAGCTCCTTCCTACTTTTTATGTCATTTATATGAGCTTCGGGATGACCTGTAATAAAGTTTTTACTACTTGTAGCAAAATATGTATTTTTACTTTTAGTAGAATCTATATACAAATTGCAAAATTTTTCAGGATGATTAAAAATTTCGTTGTGCGCTTTTGTCTTCTCTTCGATATATAAATCCTCATTATGAACTCTTAAACTATCAAAATATCTTTTTTCACCTAAATAATCTTCTCGAAAAAAATAAGGTATCAACTGATCTGTTAAATCATTATATAGTTTTACATTAGTATCGGTAGATTGACTTACACATTTTTTCATTTCCTCCTTACAATTCGTAATTAATAAAGAGGATAATAAAATTATAACTATTTTAGTTTTAAAATTCATATTTTTTAGGGATTTTGGGTTAATAACATGGTCTTACTCGCAAATTATCTTTCGTTTTTTATAATTATCTAAAATAGATGGCATTTTTTGTGATTTCAAGTCCCTGATTTCACGTTGTTGCCTAAAATCTTAATGATCTGCTATTAATAAAAAGTTATTTTCAGTTTCCTCATTTCATTCATCAGCTCCTTTTTATATAAATCAATACGAATACCTCGAATGGAAGGGAAATTGTGGGATTTCGCATCAAAATAATATGCTATTCTGTTCAGAGATTCTTCTTGATGATCTTCCAGACATTGATCAATCTGATCTGCTATGTATGCATCTAGATAATCCTCCGGAGGTTTAACGTAAAAACCGAAATTAATAGAATCATTTTGGAATGCTTTTTCCAACGCAGGAATGTAAATCTTATAAAAATCCTTTGTTTTCATTTTAGATTAAAAAATAAAATACCACGGACAGATGATTGCAGATCCCAAAAGAGGAAAAAAGAAAAATTTTCAAACTTTTTAAAACAAGATAAGTCTATGGTTATTAACCCGGTAAAGGTAATAAAAAAGAATTCAGGAAAATTAATTAAAAAATATTCTTAATTTTATTTTTTTTATTCCAAAAAGTATTGCAAATTTGCAGCCCTAAAAACGATGCAAATTCGTTATTAATAACACTCTCGGGGCGTAGCGTAGTCCGGTCATCGCGCCTGGTTTGGGACCAGGAGGTCGCAGGTTCGAATCCTGCCGCCCCGACTTAAAAAAATTTAGGGTGCGTAGCTCAGCTGGATAGAGCATCTGCCTTCTAAGCAGACGGTCAAAGGTTCGAATCCTTTCGCGCTCACTTAAAGACTTACTGGAAACAGTGAGTCTTTTTTGTTTTTATTCCCTCAAACAATAATTATTGAATAGAGCATCCCGATTTCAATCGGGACGGCAAAGGTTCGAATCCTTTCGCG
>NZ_SCNC01000042.1:0-16579 GCF_005503635.1 Chryseobacterium sp. 2VB | reverse complement strand
ATTTATTTCGTTAGTATTTTTTACTATATTTGAATTGTTTTTTATTGGAAAACGATTTACTGTTTTGAAAGTAAATCACAAAAAAATGAAAAAAAATAATAAATTTACATCTTAAAGTAAAAAGGACATATTAAATTAAAAGTATAGAAATTAGTGTAGATGGAGCTGTTCTCTTTTTATAATGTTGAAAATTTATTTTTGCCCGATCCGAAACCTGTCCACAAATTAGATCCTACCCGGTCAGGATTAAGGAATTGGGATGAAAAGAGATATAAAAATAAGCTTTTTAAAATCTCGCATGTATTTCAGCTGATGAAGGAGGAGAATGATGTATTACCATTTTTAATAGGATTATCTGAAGTTTCCGGAAGGAAAGTCTTGGAAGATCTTGTGGAGATGGAACCCTTTAATTCAGAATATGGAATTGTACATTATAATTCCATGGATGAAAGAAAAGTGGATGTAGCCATGTTATATGATAAAAATAAAGTAGAGGTAATCGATTCAGAAACCATTACTTTCTTTTTTGAAATAGTAAATAAAAACACAGAAAATTACGACACAACCAGAGACGTACTTTTTTCAAAAGTCAGATATAAAGGGGAAATTATTAATGTCTTTATCGCGCATCTTCCCTCTAAACGCGAAAAAGATATCAATAAACCAAAAAGAACCTTTATATTGAATGAAGTCCGGGAACGGATTATGAAAATTGTAAATGCTGACAAAGAGCATGTTATCTTGTGTGGTGATTTTAACGAAAACCCGGATGATGAAAATTTAGTACAGATTCTCTATGACAATGACCGTGAGAAGGTTTTAATGAACCCTTTTCAACAATTGTTTTCTACAAGAAATTATTCTACTTTTCATTATAAATCTGGATTGCTGTATGATCAGATCATTATGTCAAGATCTTTACTTGATAATAAGACGCTGGCTTTTCAGGATGCCCATATTTTTAATTCTGAAAAAATCCGCAGCAGAACCAGAAATTTTGAAGGACGGCCTTTCCGAACTTATGCTGGTACGCGGTATTTAGGAGGATATAGCGATCACTTTCCGGTTTTTGTAAAATTTAAAAATTTACATTAAAAAACATAAATAATAAAAAAGTAGAAAATGAAAAATTCGAGCAACACAAGCTACCATTTAGATTCTATTGACAAAGAAATCATCTACATGTTGATGGATAATGCTAAAACTTCTTTAGCCCACATTTCAAAAAATGTCGGAATTTCCACCACTGCAGTGCATCAAAGAATCAAAAAACTCGAACATGCAGGAGTTATTGAAAATTCAATATCATTTCTTAATCCTAAGAAAATTGGATACAAAGTAATTTCCTACATTGGTGTATTTTTAGATCAGCCAAGCCATTATCCTGAGGTGGTAAAGTCTTTGCATGATATCAACGAAGTAGTGGAAGCCCACTATACGACAGGAAATTATACTATTTTTCTGAAAGTTCTTTGTAAAGACAATGATCACTTAATGCAGATCCTTAGTAAGCTCCAAAAGCTGAAGGGGGTAACCAGAACAGAAACTTTTATATCTTTGGAACAAGGTATTTACAGACAATTGAAAGTATAACAACATGAACATAGCCCAATATTTGGATTCAACTTACCTGAAAACCCCAGAACAATCAGGTATTTCCCACGAAGAAACACTTCAAAAAGATAAAGAACTTGCTCAGGAAGCAATAGATAATGGTATTTTTGCCGTGATGATTCGTCCGGATTATGTATCGGAGGTGAAGAAATATATTCAGGAAAGAAATTCAAATGTTGTAGTAGGAACTGTAATAGGTTTCCACGAAGGAACGTATTCCATTGATGAAAAGCTTGCAGAAGCTTCAAAAGCAATAGAAGACGGAGCAGATGAACTGGATTTTGTTATTAATTATACTGCTTATCTACAGGGAAATATAGAACTGGTAAGAGAAGAATTTGTAAAATGTACAACATTGTCTCTTGAGCATCATAAAATTGCAAAATGGATTATTGAAATTGCTGCATTAACTCATGAACAAATTGCCGATCTTACTAAAAAGATTTCTACCTGGGCAGAAGAGAACTTTTCTGAAAATGAGTTGCCGAAAATTTTTGTCAAGTCATCAACAGGATTTTATCAGACTGCCGAAGGAAAACCTAACGGAGCAACTTTTGAAGGAATAACAATTATGCTGAGCAATGCCGGCAAACTTCCCGTAAAAGCAGCAGGAGGAGTAAGAACTCCCGAAGATGCTGAGAAAATGATCAAAATGGGAGTTAAGAGAATTGGAACTTCTTCAGCTCTGGGATTAATTAAAAACGAATCTTCATCAGAAGGATATTAATATCAGATTCTTAATATAAAAAAACCATCAGTTTTGCTGATGGTTTTTATTTTATAGCTGTGTCTGATATTCTTCGTAGAACTGTTGGGTTTCTTTGATCAGGCTGTCCATTTCTTCCATAGTGAAAACTTCCAGGAATTTTTTTCTGAACTCCTTGAAATGAGGAATTCCTCTGAAATAGTTGCTGTAATGCTGTCTCATTTCAACCAGACCGAGTCTTTCTCCTTTCCATTCAGCACTCCATTCTGCGTGCTGGCGAACAGCCAGTAACCGGTCTGAAATGGTTGGCTCAGGTAAATGCTCTCCTGTTTTAAAGAAATGCTTGATTTCATTAAAAATCCACGGATATCCAATAGCAGCACGACCGATCATAATACCGTCACAGGCATACTTTTGCTTATATTCTAATGCTTTTTCCGCAGAATCTATATCACCATTTCCAAAAATCGGGATCTCAATATTTGGATTTTGTTTAATCCTTGAAATATGTTCCCAGTCTGCTTCACCCTTGTACATTTGAGCACGGGTTCTTGCATGTATCGTAAGGGCTTTAATTCCTGTTTCCTGCAGACGTTCTGCTACTTCATCAATATTAATGCTGGTACTGTCCCATCCTAATCGGGTTTTTACAGTAACAGGAAGATGAGTAGAGCTTACAACAGCTTTTGTAAGACGCACCATAAGGTCGATATCTTTCAAAACACCAGCTCCTGCTCCCTTGCAGACAACTTTTTTTACCGGACATCCGAAATTAATGTCTACCAGATCCGGATTTACCGTTTCAACAATTCTTGCAGACATGGCCATAGCTTCTTCGTCTCCACCAAAAATCTGTATCCCAACGGGTCTTTCATAATCGAAAATATCCAGCTTTTTACGGCTCTTGATAGCGTCACGAATCAACCCTTCGGAAGAAATAAATTCCGAATACATTAAATCTGCACCATGCATTTTACACAAACGTCTGAACGGAGGATCACTTACGTCTTCCATCGGAGCCAGCAAAAGCGGAAATTCCGGCAGTTCTATGTTGCCTATTTTTATCATGGTGCAAATTTACAAAATTCTGAACATTCATAAATATGATATTATCTATCAGCATAAATGATTGCTTTGTTTAGAATCTGAAGAGTAGAAAAAAGTATTAAAATGGTGAAAGAGTTTTGGCTACCCACTTCCAGTCTTCCATTGTTAGAAGCTTGCTTTTACCTGCATACTTCCGATATGAATGGTACGGTCGCCGGAATTTCTTCCTTCGTAATTAAGGTTCAGCTGGATGAATGAGTTGATAGCCTGCTGGATAAATACACTCCACACCTGGTTTTTTCCGGGTTTAAGCCCATCCAGCATCTGGTTTCCTACGATACTGAAATTGTTTCCTGTAAAATCGTTATTGATAAATGAGAAGTTTCCACGGATAGACGTTTTTCTTCGCTCCCACTGGATGGTTCCTGTAACATCAAAAGCCTTAAGAAGTTCTTCGCCATCCAATCTTTGTTTCTGACGGAAAGCAGAAGATAATTCAGCCTGAATAGCATCGGTGAATTTATACGTTGCTTTAGGCTTGGTTTCAAAATTATTCAGACGATAATCTCTTGTTTTAAATAACTGTGAAGAGTTTTGGATATCATGAACCGAGTTTTCCCAATCCACTCTGAATTCTTTATTGAACCAATATCCTATGTTCAGGAAATGAGAAGTCTGCTCACGTTCTTCATTACTGAAATTGGCATTGATGAGATTGTCATTGGTGATGAAACGGTAATTTCCGTTCCAGCCTGATTTATCAGTTGGATTAAACTGTACGGAAGCCAGAATATTCTGATTTTTAAGGATCTGGTCACTGTTCTTTTCAAAAGGATTCAGCACAAGTACTTTTTCCTTTTTGTAGAATGAGTTTTGAGAATTTAATGAAATATTGAAATTCCAGCGTTTTAAAAATCCATTCTCAGAATTGAAAACAATGGCCGGATTGACAAATAAGGCCAACTGTAATTTATTTTTATTGGAAGGAATATATCGTACAGAATTTGTATAGACACGGATATATTGGGCAAGATCGGAATATTCGGCAATTTCAAATTCATCCAGCTGCTGAACGCCATCCCCGTTATAATCCGTCCATTTATAAACACCTTGTCCGTCCGTTACTTTGATGTACTGGAATTCCCTCTGCGCTTCCTGCCCGTTCCCCAGCTCATAGAAAGCCTGAAGACGCATCCCGTTTCTGAAAAGCTGCTGGTTGTATAAGATGTTTCCGACAACAAAATCATTATTACGGGTTACTTCACCTTCTGCCCCTGCGTAGAAGAATTTTCGGTAGTGAATCAGGGCATTTAAACTGGTTCTTTCGGTTTTGATAATCTGACTTTCAGCCATGATCCCCAGAATATTGTTCATATTCTGAAGCCTGTTATCACGTACTGAGTCGTTATCCCTCATATATACTTTTGCCAGTAATTTGGTTCTTGTGCTGTCACCGATTTTCTTTTGTAAAAAGATTTCTTTCCAGCTGAAACTCGTGACATCCATAAGCTGGGTATCGTTGTACTTCTTCTCGTTGTGTTCCATGCTTCCACCAATGGCCCAGCTTCCTTTTTTACCGGTAAACTCTGTTGAAACTCCGCCACGGATGAATTTTGTATCCTGAAGAGTAGCATTGGTACTCAGATAAGATAAATTACCTTTAGTAAAGAATTTTCCCGTAAGCCAGCCAAAGTCAAGGTCGTTTTTAATCCCTTTGTAAGAATCCTGTTCGTCCAGATAATTGATGCGGTAATTCAACGTAGACTTATTATTCCATTTATTCAGGAAGCTGAAGATGAATCTGTTTTGGGTCTTTTTATTGAATTCCTGGGTAAGGTTGAAATCTCTGGAGAATTCTACATCATTGATACGGTCAAGGATATGAAACTGTCTGTCTATATATTGATATTCAAAGCTTGGCGTTCCTTTCCATGCATTTTTTGTAAAGCTTTTATTTCCAAAAATACGCCATGCATAGCCGATATTCTGATCAGAATCTTTTGATGAAAATAAATTGACATCATAATTACTCAAAGAGATATCTGCACCTATTTTCCCCTCGTTTAAAAGGTACTCAGAGTTCAGAGAGTACACCTGTGATTTCTGGGGAGAAGGAAGTTTTCTTACCGCTCTGTAATCTCCGCTATTAGGACCTACATATTCAAAAACACGCCCGTTGTTGGTGGTCTGTGCAATTTTATAATCTCCCTGATTAGCTCCGAAATAAGTAAAAGATACCTGATAAAGTGTTAAGCTGGAATCCGTAGAATATTCATAGAAATTTCCTGTGGGACTTAATTTGTATAAAATCTTATTGACATCATATTCGGTTGCAACTCCTGAAGGGGCATACATCAGGTCAGGATTATTTCCGGCATCAGCCAGAATCTGCTCATCTTCTTTAGAAAGGTTTAAAGAAAGAGGTGCGTTCTTATTGTCATTTTCCATGAACCAGTTGAATCCCACCTTGAATTTTTCTCTCTGATGCTCAAGCTTTCCTGTAAACAGATACCTTGAATAATTCCTGTTGGCATAGTTATAAGATATCGTGATGAAATTCTGCTGGAAAATAGGACGGAAACTGGTAAAGGTAACTTCACCGGTGTTGTAATTGATGATATAATCCTGGTTTTCACCGCGCTTCATCAGGATCCCATCAATAAAGACCTGTTCAGAACCGGAGATCAGTGTAATAAACTGTTCACCGTTCTTGCCTGTCAGACGGTATGGTCCCTGGTTTCCTTCAACCCCCTGAAAACGGATTCTGTGGAACTCACTTCGTGCAACCCCTGCAGAGATATCTAGGAATGTCTTGTTTTCCTTTCCGAATTCTGTCTGGAACTGAAGTCCCATACTTCTCCTCTGGTATTTGGCAAAATAATTTTTAGCTTCCACAAGGTCAAGATGCCCTGCTCTGAGGATGGATTTTTCCTTGATATTAAGCTGCATATAGATTTTGTCAAACTCCTCCAAAGTCTGGGTATAACCATCAGCCTGAATCGGCAGGTTATGATCTGAAATACTTGCTAAAATAGTAACATCTTTGGATAACCGCCCAGATATCTGAAGATCCATGGAACTTTGTACAGACTGCCCCTGGTTGTTACCAAAAGTAATCCCACGGATAATAGACCCTTTTGAGTTAAGCTCTCCTAAAAATCTCTTTTTATCATTTTTTGCCAGTACGGCTTCATCAATAATGATCTTATTGTGCGTTCTTATAAAATCCAGAGTGTCCTTTGCAAAGATGTCCTGCTCCAGCTTTGCCGCAAGAATACTGTCCCTTTTTATGCTGTCTTCAGGCACGTTGGGATTTTTCCATGAAAATACCTGAGCATTTCCTGAAAATATGCCTACGAAGAACAAAACGAATAGAATGACAAAATTCCGCAACTTTTAAAAATAATTCGTAAAAATAATTAAAAAATGTTAACATTAAGAGGTCAACTATTATTAACAAAAACTTAACCTCTTTATTGTCCCTGAAAAAAAATTAGAATGTAGTTTTGTTACGGAAAAAAATTATTAATAACAAAAAATTTAAATCATGAAAAAACTTTATTCTCTTTTTGCAACAGTTGCACTGAGCGCAGTGGTTTTTGCGCAAACAACTTACCTTTGGGACGGTAGTTCTGTAAATCCTATTTCCGGTACCAACGCTACTATTTCAAGTGTGGCATTTGCAGCAACTCAGGGAAATAATAATGGTACTACCAATTTAATAACTGCTTCATCTGTATCTACAGGATATGCAGGAGCAAGCGGATCCAGTAATTTTGGTGCTGCAGCTTTTAAAGAACCACTTTCAACTGCAACAAGCACCTATTTTAGTGTTACTGTTACTCCTGTTGCGGGTAACAAAGTAACGTTGAATTCTCTAAATTTCGGGTCGAGAGGGACATCTACCGGTCCTGGAAAGATTACAGTATACTCAAGCATCGATAATTATGCAACAGCGATAGGAACTGTAAACGTTAACAATAACAGTACATGGACCTTGAATAATATTACTTTTTCAGGGAGTAATTTAGTAGGTGCAGAATCAGCTCCGGTTACACTAAGAATCTATGGAAGTGACAGCCCAGGTACAGGAACTCCATCTTTGGGTACTGCCAATTGGAGAATAGATGATATTTCTTTAACGGTTACTGCATCTAACGCCACTTTAGCTGTTATCGGTTCTAAAAACATAAAGTCAGGAAACTTTGTAAAGAACTCTTTCGTTAAAAATAACGAAATCGTTTTCGGATCTGATGTAAAAGACGTAAAAGTGTTCAATATGTTCGGACAACTTGTAAAAGAAACTTCAGTAAAACAAAACGAATCTGTAAGTGTTGCTGAATTGGCAAAAGGAAACTATATCGTTACAGGTACAGTAAACAATCGACCGGTTTCTCAGAAAGTACTTAAAGACTAATCTTTTATTAATAAAATATAAACAGCCGCTTCAACGAAGTGGCTGTTTTTGTGATTGTTTGCTGATTTTTAAGTTTTTGTATCCTATATATTTTTTAATTTGGTGGTATTGTTTTTGATGTTTTATGATCAATCCATTTCTAAAATTAATACGATGAAAAAAATCTTTACTCTTGCCGGACTTACATTATTAGCTTCTTTTTCAAATGCTCAGATTGTGATCAATGAGATCTATGGCGGGAGTGCCAATTCAGGGGCTATATTGAAGAATAATTATATCGTCCTTAAAAATATCGGAACTACTTTGGTTTCTTTGACGGGAGCAAGTATTCAATATGCTCCGGCGATAGGTGCTTTTACAGAATATCATACACTTCCGGATTTGACATTAGGACCTGAAGAAACCTATTTGATTCAGGAATCAGCGATTGAAGGTGGTGTTGAAAATCTGCCAACACCGGATTTTATTGCAACAACAATCGTAAATTTTGACGGAACTCCCAATAAATCTTCCGGATTAAAAATTTCCAACGTATCAGGAAAAGTTGCATTAGCGGGAAATATAGTGCAGGTCACAGGACCTTCTGCATCCAATGTTCTGGATTTTGTAGGGTACGGATCCAATGCTGATCAGTTTAAAGGAGACGGGCCGGCTCCATCTCCCACTACAACCACGGCTATCAGAAGAAATTTAGTAGGAAGTAATGATAATATGGCAGACTTTTCTCTTGAAGGAAGTGTGAAATCAGGTTTTGTACAGAATCCATTCATAAAAGACAGTAAAGTAGTGTTCGGAACTGAGGTGAAAGATGTGAAAGTTTACGATACATTCAGACAGGTCGTTAAAAAATCACCTACTAAGCTGGCCTCAACTCTTGATATTGCAGAGCTTCCAAAAGGAACTTATATTGTGACGGGAACCATTAACAATATTCCGATCTCACAGAAAATAATAAAAGATTAGTTTTAAATAAGAAAGGACAACCGATAGCAGGTTGTCCTTATTTTTTATTTTTCAGAATCTTACTTAATACCAACCTCTTCTCGCTGCATTAATAATGGATCCGAGATTAAGAATTAAAGTGTATCTGATACGCTTCCCATAATCTTTGAATGAAGGTTCAAATCCTAAAGACGATTGTATCGGAAAATAAACTTCCAGAAAATCGGGGATGATTCTTACTTTAACCCCGGTGTCCCAGATGAATTTGGCGGGAAGATCTTTGTTTTTATAAACTCCGGCATCTGCATATACGTGGAATATTTTCCATACGCTTGAATCTACATTGGCAGACGTAATCCATTGATTCACTGTTCCCGGAAGAAAGGATTTAAAACCACCATCAGCTAATATAAACTGCTGGGAAAGAAGACCGCTGCTGGCACTTTCTCCCAAAAGCGTATAAGAGAATGAATAGTTGGAAACCCTGGAAATCCCGTAGTCGAAGAGGTTATTTCTGGTGTTGTTTCTTAAGAAATACCCGGCAAATAAACGTAAGCTCAGCTTTTGTTTGGGAGCGAATTCCCATCTGTAAAAGCCTTCAGCCGTTATTTTATTGAAATCTTCCATTCCCTGGGTGCTCAGGCTGAAGCTTTTTTCATGAATCATCTGGCTGTCACTATAGCCATACCCGATACTCCAGAGGTTATATTTACTGTAATCATTATTGGCAATCATCTTAGGACTCAGATCCCTTTCAAAATAATTATAGGAAACTCCCAGACTTCTGCCTACTGTACTTCTTGGGTTTTTTCTGAAGTTAATAGAAGAAGATATAGAGGTCTTTCTGTAGGCAAGATCATAATCATAATGAAAATAAGAACCGGAAACCCCGAATGTAAGACTTCTGATAATGCTTTCTGCAGGCAGAATAGAATAGGAGACAGCTCCCGAACCGGTAAGTTTCCCTGTTCCGGTACTATAGGTTGGAGTCACCGAATACAGGAATTTCTGGTCAAAGAAAGATTGATTTTTAAAATTGGCTCCCAGAAGAAATTTATCATATGTATTGTTGAAACGCACCCTTGGGCTGATGTAAATCTCATTGTATTCCGGGTTGGGAATATCTTTTATTAATTTAAGTTTAATTTTTTTTGCATTGGAAAATAAACCTTTCGCATACAGGAAGTTGTCTCTGTAATTGGATTCAGGGAAAATATAGCCACTGTTTAAGGTGGTTTTATAAATATTCTCTGATGCAGGAAGCGACAGGCTGGTGGTACGTTCATTTTCCTCCGTGTCTATCCAATACGCTTTCTTTTCTCCTTCTCTGGTTTCTGTTTCCAGCTTTACAGGAATAGAAATATCTGTATTTTTTACAATTTTTATTTGCAGAGAGTCATTATCTTTTCTAATGTTTTTCAATTTAAAATCAACCCTGTTCTTTTGTTTGAAAAAGTTGGAAAGGTAGGCTGTCGATGTATTGTTTTCAGAAAGAGATGACAGAAATTCTTCAGGATTAATTTTTTTTCCGGAATTCTGAGCAATATAATTTTTTACAATCCCATCGAATTGTTCATATCCCATTTTGTCTGCCGAGTAGTTGAAAAGGCTTCCTGTTTCAAAGCTGCTGATGGCCATATCATTGAAATTACTCAGAACAGGGAAATGTTCATCAATTTTCTGATCAAGGTTCTGCAGCATAATATACTGATAGGAAAGTCCGTAGCGGTCCAGAAGTTTTACTTTGGAGGCGTGGAATAACTTTAATGGTTTAAGTCCAAAGATTCTGGTCTCCGGAAGTGTCCCTAAAAGTTTCGTATCAGCGTAGAATTTTTTGAGATACTGAATTTCAAGATAAGACTTTAAACCATTTTTAAACCAGTGGTCTTTTTCTTTATCTGCAATAACGCCTTCGTCAAGAATTTTCTTGGCAATGATCCCGAAATAATCCATATCGGTTTTTTCGGTCTCAGTAAACAGGCGGAATCTGAATTTCCAGAAAGTAATATCATTATTCCCGAAAAAGTCTTCTTTGGCTCTGAATTTATCTGAGATAAAAATACTTTTCGGAAGGTACCCGATGCGTTCTTTAATGAATTTTAATTGTAAAGGAAGATAAAACTCCAGATTTTGTTTTTCATCCGGTTTCAGATTATATCCAAATTTGATTTCGATTTCCTCTCCGTCAACATTGGTTTTTATGGACTGAAATGCTGTCGGAGAAATTAAAAACTCAGGATCAGAATCGAGATAGCCCTTAAATGAGTTCATCTGAACCTGAGGAAGGTTACCTTCAACAAAACTGTTCACAGGAATATCAAAATTGACGGTCCAGAAAGTATTAAAGCTTACCTGTTCCTCAATATCATGATAATTTCTTCTGGAAATATTGTCCGGATCAAAATGATCCGGAACAATAAAGAAATATTTTAATACAGTATTCTGAGCGGATGTTCCGTATCCCGTAAAAGTTTTATCGGGAAGCTGCATCCTGTATTGCAACTGTAGAGTGACGCTTTCGCCAGGTTTCAATACATTTTTCAGAGGAATAAAAAGATTTTCATCTGAGAGGGTATTGACAGGAAGGGCTTCATTTTCAGAATTTTTAATGTTCAGTTCCAGAAGTTTTCCCAATTGGTCATTTTTTGCAAAATGCAAATCATTATTCCGGTCTTCCAGTTTTCTGTAGACTAAAGAAGTTCCCCGTTTATTGTACGCGGCAACCCAATTCAGGAGTTTTACGGTTTGAAGGTCTTTTCCGGAGTGATTGTAATAAACAATTTCCTGGCGGACCTCAAGGTTTTTTTTGTCAGGAGACAGTTTTGTTTCAATGTATATACTGTCTGTCTGTGCAGAAACCTGTACAACTCCCCATAACAAAATAAGGCAAATGCTGATCTTTTTCAAATATTCGTGATAAAGCTCAAATATAACTTATTTTGGATATACTTTATAGCATTTTAACCTTGAATTGCTTTTTTTTCCAAAGAATTAATATAAGCATTCCATCCTTCTGTTTTATAAGTGATGGCAGATGCTGCAGGATCATTGGATTGGTAGATTCCTCTTCCTACGATGATAAAATCTGTGTGCAGTGTTTTGAAAACATGTTCCGGTGTGTTGTACTGCTGTCCTTTGCCATCTCCTGAATCTGCAAGGTTTACCCCAGGAGTGAACAATAGCAGATCCTCAGGAATTTTATTCTGAGATACACCACCAATGACATTAGGATGAGATAAAGCCACTTTTAAAGCTTCCTCACGATAGCTTGCAGTTGTCAGAGCTCCTTTGGAAGACATTCCAACGATGGCTACCACTCCTACATTTTTGAAACAGTCTAATGATTCAAAACCTCCGATTACCTGAGAAGTTACAAAATCTGCCCAATCTGTAATTTTGAAAACCCCGCTTGTGAACTGAAGTTCCTGTGTATTTCCGATATCAGCAAATTTTCTGTCTTCCATCAGTAGGAACTGGTGTTTTGCAGCAATAGCTTTTAAAGGAGTAATTGTTTTTTCGTATTCAAAATCAGAAATAATATCGATATGCGTTTTTAAAGCAATAATATGCGGACCTACTTTTTCAGCAAGCTCCAACAGCTCCTGAGTTGTAGTAACATCTGCAGAGGCAATAAGGTTTGATTTTTTTGCCAAAGCTGTTTCTAGTAATTTTTTTGAAACGGAATGCTGTGTTACCTGAAGTTTCTGTTCATAAGAAGATCTTGTTTCCTCTTCAAACTGAATGTGGTTCCCCTGAAGGAAGTCCTGGATTCTTTTTACTTCTTCATCAGACAATTCACCTGTTTCCTGAAGAATATTGCATACTTCCGAAATATTGAAAAGGGTGTGTACTCTGTATCCTTTGCTTTCCAATAATTGTTTTCCTCCCTGCTCTCTGTCAAGTACCACCACAATGTCTGAAACTTTAAGATCTTCCTGTTCTATTTCAGGAATAGTTTCCAGCAAAGATTTTCCTGAAGTGATCACATCTTCTACCAAAAGACAGTTTTGTCCTTTCTGGTAAATTCCTTCAATCAGCTTCTTGGTACCGTAGCTTTTTGCTTCTTTTCTTTTAATAATTAATGGAATATAGCTTTCCAGAGACATTGCTGTAGCCATAGGAAGAGCAGCATAAGGAACTCCACAGATTAAATCAAAATTATCTAACGGAAGCATTTCCAATAAATAATTAGCAAGATTTTTTAAAATTTTAGGATCTGATGCCAAAGGTCTCAGGTCTACATAAAAAGGACTTTCAATACCGCTTTTCAGGGTAAACCTGCCGAATTTGATGATGCCTAGTTTGTAACACTCTAAGAAGAATTCTTTTTTACTTTCCATTATTTTTTATTAGATATTGCAAATTTAAGGAATTGAAATAAGGCTTAAAAATTTATCGCTCATTTGTCAATAAAAAACCGTCCCGGATTGGCTGGAATGGTATGAAATTGTACATTTTTATTGGAGGGAATGTTTTTTCTTTCTAATCTCTATTATTTAATTTACTTTTTCTTTTGTGCTTTTAATCATTTTTGATTCTATCTGTTCTGAAGAAATATCTCAATTTCCACTAGAAATTAAGTTTATATTTATATTAATGTTGCAACATCCTAATACTTTGTATTGTAATTACTCAGAACATCTAATAAGACTTGCAGGGTTATTATTTAAGTTATTAAAAGGGTTTTTAGTTTGTATGTTTTTCTTTGCAGTCTTATCATAAAAACCAAACCATGTTAAAATTATCTTAGAATCATCAATTATTTCAAAATAGCCAACTGCTTTTTTATTATCTAAATTATCCCAATTCTGCATTTCTTCAGGAAGAGAAATAATCGGAGGGAAATCGGTAAAGTAAAATTCATATTTATTATTACTCACTTTTTTTAATTGAGCATTCATTAAAAACCTGTCAGGTATTGTAAACTGTATATTGTTAATGTCTGTTTTAATACTAATGAATTTATCAGCTTTACAGTCAGTTGACCAAATGGAAGATTTAGGAATTGTTATAGAATCTTTTATTACTATTGATGGTTGATTTTCAATTTGATGAATAAGATCTGGAAAGTTTTTTATGAAAAAATTATTATCTGCAAGAGGTGGTAAAATTGATACATTTAGGCTTTCTAAAAAATCCCATTTCTTTGTTTTTAAATTATAAAGGTATAAGTCAGCAATACTTTCTTCTTTTATATTAATACTTTCTTCTGTGCAGCCCGAAGATGTATCTAAGTATTTTTTTGTTATTTGAAAACAAAAAATATTATATAATTCATACTTACCATTTAAAAGCTTAGAAACAATTTTATTTTCAGTTTCCCAATCATCATATTCATATTTATTTTCCTTAAAATATTGATCTTTCCAAAAAGAAATGAGTGTTTTATCCTTGGGAATGAAATGAACAGAGAAATAACCTTCTTTTTCACAATCTAAATAATTGTAATGAGGATGGTCAGCTGGTGTTGATTCATCAACAGACATTGAATATCTTTTGAAATATTTCTTATTAAGAAAATCAACCTGAGTGATTTCTTTATTAATGACTTTAGTCGTTATATTTTTTTCTTTTGCATCATTTCTACATGATACTAATAAACATAAAAAACTTATTATTGTTACTATATTATTTAATCGGATTACCATTTTTATCAAATTTTGTTTTCATATAATCTTCTGCTTTTACTCTGTATGATCCTAGGTTACGGAAATTATGGTATCCATCACCTTTTGTTGCTGCTTCAATATGACAATGCCAGTATTTCTTGTTAATTCCAGAGCCTTTTACTCCATTTAGAAATTCACTGCTTGAGGCATTTCCTGTCGATCCTGATTGGGCTATTTTTTGGCCATGTTTTACTTTTTCCCCTTTTTTAACATATATTTTATTAAGATGACAATATAAGATAAATACAGTTTTCCCATCTTTATCTTTAGATTTTATCATTAAAGTATTACCTAAACTTTTATATCTATATTCGTTCGTCTTAAAAGTATTTACTATAGCTGTAACTTCGCCACACATTAGAGAATGTACATCTTTATATGTTGGACCTGAAAGAATATCTATTCCTTTATGTCCTCTTGCAGAATTATATCCAAATCTATTATTATTTTTTCCTCCATTATCTGAACTTATCTCGGGATTTTCCCATACATCAGCATAATGAATACATTGTGAACAATCTTCTGGACATTCATTTTTGGATTGAGGTTCTCTATTATCATTTGATTCACAACATCCATATCCAAATTCTTTTAAAAAACCTTTTTTTAAATGTAATTCTTTACTTGGTTCAATTAATTCTTCTTTAAGGTTTTTCTCGTAAATGGCCTTTACCATATCAAAAGTATATGATGAACTTTGTTGCCCATATGGGGAGTCTGGTAAACTTGCCCAACATAAACTAGAAATAAGAGCAGCTTTTTTAATATCATTATCAATAATCATTTGGATGATATCTCCTTGTTTCCCTTTAAATCTTTTTCTCCATTCTTTTAATTTTTCTTCTTTTACTGTATCACGAATCTTCTTTTTCTTATCTTTCCACACAACAGGATTATAGAAGCTATCCGAACGGTCTTGGATATAATTGTGCTTCATAATTACTAAGCAGAATTTATCTTGAGATTCTTGATCAAAGCTAGTGATATTATATTTTTTTGAGTAGTCCAACTTTTCAGAATAATGCCAATTTTTATTTTTGTCCTGATAATATCCTGTCAAATTTTTCCATGTATCCGTCATTATTTGATATGCACCTGCAGCTGAAGATGAATATTTACCAGATGTAATTACTTCTTCAGGATGCTTGCTTAAATCTGAGAACTGTTTTCCGCTATATTGAGTAGTGTAGCCATTTTCTGTATCTGTACCTTCTTTTACTCTTAACATTCTGATAAATGCTCTTACTCTTGCTTCGCATTCACATACTTTTTCATCTTTTGATTTATTAGAAGGCTGTGCCTTATCCACCCCCACCACACTCTTCACCTTCTCCATTTCCATCAGTCCTTCCGAATTTACCCCAAATTTCTGAGATTCTGCAGAAAGATCCTTGGAGATAATTTCTATAAAATAGTTTTGTGTATAGGAATTCAGATTGCCAATAGGAATGCCTATTCCTTTTTCAGAACTAACTTTTGTAATGATAAATCCTGAGGTATCACATACATCGGCAGGAATTTTAATATTTCCGCTTCTATAAACTTCATTATTGGATGTGGAATCATATTTCCAGATAACATATTGGATATGTTTCCCTACCATATTCCTGGAGTGAACTCTTACCCTAACTTTATCTCCTACAGCTACTTTGGAAAGCTCTTTTCCTGTATCATCAATGAAAACCGCTTCTATAATATTACCTTTAGGATCAGGTTGTTTGGGACCTCCTTCTGGTCCGACAGGAAATTTTGGTGTGTGTTTCTCAGGCTGCGGCTTAGGTTTGGGTTGATTTTGAGACTGGCCCTTATAATCAGGGTTGGCTACCTCTACATTCACCTGGCTGGCTCCCTGAATTTTCCTGGAGTAAGTAGCCGTAACATAATACTCATGATTGGTGCCTTCATTTCTGTCTCCTTGCATTAGAAACTGATTGGCCATCTGACGAAGGATTTTTTCATCAGATATTAAATGAATAGATACTTCCGCAATTCCTTTTTCATTGACGCGAGCCTTGTAGCTGCGTGTGTGACGGTTGTTTTTGTTAATACTGGCATCGTGTCCTTTTCCAGAAGCGTCATCTTCCCAAAGGTGAAATTCAATTTCTTTATTAAACATCGCGATGCAGTGAGCCTGCGCAATAAGAGTATCACGGTAGCTGGCTGTATTGAAATCTTTTGCTCCTC
>NZ_SCNC01000041.1:0-17469 GCF_005503635.1 Chryseobacterium sp. 2VB | reverse complement strand
AATCAAAGACGTTCACCCTACGCAAGCTAACTCAAGGTCGCTTTTATAAATATAAATGTATAAAAAATATTTGGAAGTTAACACAGAATCTAAAGCCAATTTTATTCCTATGGAGCCCGACGCTATTGATGATTTAATTGTTTAATCATAACGAAGAATTAATTATTCGCAGAGAAGAAACTTCCCGCATCATTCTTCCAGCTTCCATCCTATCTAAATTTCTTTTATTTAAAAATCTTCAGAATGACATTTCCAATTTCCACAAAATCCCCGTGATTTCCTACAGAACGTATTTCCGGGCTGTTTTTGTCATACTCCGAGAAAGGGAAGATCAGAAGGTAATTATTGTCTTTCAGATTCCTGTTCAGCAGTTCAGGGATCAGTCTCATTCTTGGAATATATGACTTCATACCGCGCTTGGCCATCAGAATAATCAAGGCTTCATCATCTTTCAGCTGTGCTGCGGTTCTTTCTCCGTCCTGCCATGTGCTCATGATAATGAATTCAGCTTCTATATTGGCTTTCTTTATGATTTTCTGAAGAATATCAATAATGTTTTCAGGAGCATAAAAAACAACTGTAGCACCGGAATTTCTGGCAATGTTCCATACCCTCAGCAATGCATGGAAGAATCCTGCTTCCTGATGAGCATTCTCGGGAATCATCACTGCATATTTCTTAATGGTGGAAAGCGGTTGTGCAGCATGATAAACCAGTACATTGACGTCATCATTCTGAAGATAACCGTTATAAAGATTATATACAAAAGAAGGGGAGAATCCTTTTTCGTCTTCCAATCCGATGATAAGATCTGTAATTTTCTGTTCTTTAATCACATTATTGACCCCGTTGATGACATCATTGTCATATCTTTTTAAAGCCTGCAATTTTACATCTGCCGCTGCGGCTGCATCTGCTGCCTGGTGAAGAAGTTTCTCCGCATTCTTTACAGATGATTCATTTTTGTCTTCATTAATGACATTTAATGCAAAAAGATCTTCTGTATTCGAATGTGCTTTGATCAGAATTCCCAGATTAACCATTCTCTCAACAGTGGCTTCGTGGTTGATGGCTAAGAGAATATTTTCTTCCTCATGGGTATTTCCGGAAACGGTATCTTCGTTATCACTCTCAGCAATTTTCTGGGCACTCGCCATGGAAATAAAAGACGAGATCGTACATGAAATGAGGATAAGAAGAATACTTCCGTTCAGTACGTGTTCATTTAATAATCTTACAGGTTCTCCGGTTTCGGTTTCAGAAAGGATGATGTTATATCCAACCATTACGGAAGCCAGTGTTGCTGCTGCCGAAGCGGAGCTTAATCCAAATATCAGTTTTCCTTCCTCTTTGGTTAGTCTGAATGTTTTCTGAGTGGCAACCGCAGAAAGGTATTTTCCTCCGATAGAGGCAACCAGCATAATTGCGGCAACTTCAAGTGTTTCCCAGCTTTTAAAGAAAACTTTAAAATCAATCAGCATTCCTACACTGATCAAAAAGAACGGGATAAATATGGCATTTCCTACAAACTCAACCCTGTTCATCAAAGAAGAAGTGTGAGGGATAAGTCTGTTTAACGCGAGTCCGGCAAAGAATGCTCCGATGATAGCTTCTACACCAGCCAGTTCAGCTAGCATAGCAGCCAGATAAATCATAACCAGTACAAAAATATACTGCGAAATTTTATCATCCACTCTTTTGAAAAACCATCGTCCTATAATAGGGAATACAATAAGTACAATGAGGGCAAAAACGACAAAAGAGACCGATAATTTAACCCAGAATTCTGTTCCCACGTCGCCCTGAGACATTCCCACAATCACAGCAAGTACCAATAAAGCAAGAATATCTGTGATCATCGTACCACCAACGGTGATGTTAACTGCTTTATTTTTCGCAATTCCCAACTTACTCACCAATGGATAAGCGATAAGCGTGTGAGATGAAAAAAGACTGGCAAACAGAATGGAAGTCAGCATAGAGAAGTGTAAAATATAATATCCTCCCAGATATCCCAGTACAAAAGGAACTGTAAAGGTATAGATACCAAATGTGAGACTTTTCCACTTGTTCTTTTTAAAGTCGCCCATGTCGATCTCAAGACCTGCCAGAAACATAATGTAAAGAAGCCCGGTGGTTCCGGTTACTACAATACTGCTGTCTCTGGATAATACATTGAATCCGTTCGGACCAATAATCGCTCCGGCAATGATAAGTCCCAGGAGATGAGGAACTTTAATTTTATTAAGCAGCAATGGGGCTGCAAGGATGATGACCAGTACCAACAGGAACTTCAGTACCGGATCTTCTATAGGAAGGCTCAGGTTGTGTATACTCAGTAAAATCATAAGTGTTTATTTTGTGGAACGTACTAACTCAACAGAGAACTTGGCGGTACAGCCATCTGATGTGATGGTTCTTGTTCCTTTGATCTTGTTGTCCGAAATATCATTAAGAAGAACGCTCATTTCTACATTCTTTTTGGCTGTAGAATCTGTTTTGAAAGACAGTCTGATCTCATTGTTTTCAAACTTGCCGGTGTAAAGCCTTACCAGATTATTGTTATTGATGATTTTGGTAATAGGCTGGGTAGAATCATTATCAAATTCCCAGATGTCAGTACGCTGGTCGCCTACAGCATACTCGCTGCAGTTGGATTCTGTACAGATTACTTTACCATTCCATGGGCCGGAAATTTCTGTAGGCCATACAGCAGCAATTACTACAGAATCTTTTTTCGCAAAAATACTGTCTCTCATTTTCAGCAGAGACTGATATTCGGATTCTTTTTTTGCGAATATTTTTTCTTTCTCTAATAATTGTTTTTCCCTGTCTGTCAGGTTCTTTTCCTTCTCTTTGTAATCACAGCTTACCAATAGAAAAGAGGCAGCCAGCAATAAAAAAAATGTGTTTTTCAGCATATTGTATCGGTTGGAGTATACAATATAAGAAAAAATGAAAGAAATAGAAAATTCCCATATAACGGATCTGCTTTTAATTCTATTTAATATATTAAAAAACAGCGGGATCTAGGGGTTGAAATAATGAATATTATTTTCTGATTTACGACTCGATTCTTTGTTTTTTAAACATGGCCGGATTGTAATTGATCACAAAAACGCCGACAATAATAAGTACTGCAGCAATGATGAATTTGGCAGAAATTTTTTCATCAAGAATCAGCCAGCTTAAAAAAATGGAGATTACCGTATTGATGTAGGCCAATATGGATACCTGAACAGGTGAAACTTTGGTCAATGCATAATGGAAAGCAAAAAATGCGGCTACTGAGCCAAAACAGGATAAATAAAGCATTGCAGAAATACTTTTCAGGCTCCAGTTTCCGAAGTTGTAGTTTTCTGAAAAAAGAAAGGCAAAAATAATCTGGATAATTCCCGCAAAGGCAAACTGATAAAAGAGGTTCAGTGAGATATTTCCGCTTTGAATGTTCAGTTTTTTGGTAAAAATAGTTCCTGAAGCCCATCCCGCAATGGCAATGAATAAAAATAATATACCCAGCGCATAATCCGGGTTTTTTAGATCATTAATGCCATCCCAGAAAATAAAAAGAATGCCGCTGAAACACAGAATAACTCCTGTAAAAGCCCGCCAGCTGAATTTCTGCAGACCTAAAGCCATACTTCCGAAAAATACCAGAATAGGAGAACAGGCACTTATCAGTGAAGTAAGACTGCTGGTAACTTCCTCTTCCGCTACTGTAGTCATTCCGTTTGCAATCACAAGCATTAGTAAAGAGAAGATAAACTGGTATTTCAGGCTTGTCCAGCCTATCCATTTGAATTCTTTTCTATAGGTAAGAATAAGGAACATGATAATCGCTGCAAGAAATTGACGTATTCCTGCGACAAACCAGGCGGGTATTGTTTCTACCGCAACCCTTATCGATAAAAACGTAGTACCCCAGACAATAGCAACGGTACATACAGCCAATGTAAGTTTATAATCTTTCAATTTAATGTGGTGTAACAACAAATATATCTATTTTCCCAGGAATTGTTATGGATACAGATGCTGTAATTTATAGGAGTACAGATGAAAAATCTGAGCCAAAAAGATCTTTATTTATTCTTTACATTTTAAATGGAAGATCTATTGAAAGATTAAATTATTTTTAGGAATTATAATCATAAATCGTTTCCCGGATTTTTTGTAATTATTCCTCTTTACATTTTTATTTTTTTATCTTTGAACATCTAATAAAATTGAAGATGGTAGGAATTATTATGGGCAGTCAGAGTGATCTGCCGATTATGGAACAGGCTGCAAATTTTCTTAAAAGCCTCGATATCCCTTATGAGTTAACAGTAGTTTCAGCGCACAGAACACCGGAAAGAATGTTTGATTATGCAAAAACTGCTCAGGAAAGAGGTCTGAAGGTAATTGTAGCAGGAGCAGGAGGAGCAGCACACCTTCCGGGAATGGTGGCAAGCTGTACTACACTTCCGGTAATCGGAGTTCCTATTTTGTCCAGTAATTCCATAGACGGATGGGATTCTGTTTTATCTATCCTTCAGATGCCCGGAGGAATTCCGGTGGCTACCGTAGCTTTGAACGGCGCTTTGAATGCAGGGATTTTAGCTGCAAAAATTTTAGGAAGCGGTAATGAAGAAGTCGCTGCAAAACTTCAGAAATACCAGGATTCCTTAAAAGATAAAGTTTTGGGAACTGTGGATGATATTAAAGCGCAGCACCCAAATCATTTTGACCAATAATTTATTTCAACTCAAAATAGAAGCCTCACTTTTCAGCGAGGCTTTTTTGTTTTATTTTTTAATGAATTTTGAAGAAATGGTCTGATCTTTCAAAATGAGCTGTAAAATATAATTTCCTTTCGGTAATGATCCTACATTGATCATTTCTTTATTAGGATTTCCTTCCAGTACAAGTCTTCCACTTGTATCAAAAATTCTGTACTTTTTAATGTCACTTAGTCCTTCAATATGAATATCATCCACAGCGGGATTAGGATATAGTGAAAGTTTTTTATTCAGCCTGACTTCTGATGAGGACAGTAAACAGTTTCCTACCGTATCACCAGACATCGTCCATCCTTTGCTGATGAGAATATTTCTTTTATCTGCGGTATTGGAAGCATAAGTCAAAGGGGTTACAATATCTAAATCAACATTATTGGCAGTATCAGGATTATCTGCCCATCCTGCCAGTGTTTTACTGAAATTTTCACAATCCATTCCTGTCTGCATCAAAGCCTGGGCCCCGTTATTAACGCTGGCAAGATTCCAGCTTGCAAGGGAATGATTAAAGTTGGGTGTTTCCTTAAGAATCTGGTCTATTCTGGTAACCTTGGTCATATCCCAGTTTTCAAGGGAATGACTATAGGCCGTGCAGCCATGAATAGCATGGGCCATATTGGTAATTTTAGAAGTGTTCCAATGGTTTAAAGATTGATTGAAAGCAGAATCAAAATGGAACATAAAACGAATGTCTTCAAGGCTTGAGGTATCCCAGTTATCCATTGGTTGATTATAGTTTGGGCAAAGAGCAAACATCCATTTCATATCAGTTACGCTCGAAACGTCCCAGTTGTTTAAGGTCTGGTTAAAATGTGCTCTTCCCGCAAACATAAAACTGAGATCAGTTGCAGAGGACATGTCCCAAGTATTAAAATAAGGAGGATTGAACTGATCAGAAACTGAGCTGATAACGGTGTCAAAGATCAAAGCAAACATAAATCTGAAATGCTTAACCTTAGAAGTATCCCAGTTTTGCATGGAGCTTGCGCCTGTAAAGCTTTTTGTACCATAAAACATATAAGAAGCATCTTCAACATTACTTAGGTCGGGAGTGTCTGTAGCCGTGATCTGAACAAGTTTACATTGGCTGAAGGCATTGTTCATCGATGTCCACACAATGTTTCCCCATTGTTCTATTTCCAGTATCTTATCAGCGCTTCCGTTGACCTGCCAGATCGGGAAAATCTGATCCGGAAGCTGAGTTTCCTGTACATCTCCGAATTTTATTTGTTGAAAAACGCCATTTCCGTTACTTACTTTTACTCTGTACTTGGCATCATTTTTTTCTGCGATCGACGTACCAAAGTCAATAAGAACCTGTTTTGTGGAGGTTACGTCGAGGAGGGAACCGTTGTGTTGGGGATATCCTACTTCTTCCCAATAGATATCGTAGTTTTCACCAATTCCGGGAAACCATATTTGTTGGGAACTTGCCTGATAGGGAGCACTTACAGTGATTGGCTGTGTTATTGTAGAGGCGGGTTTCCAGATCGTGATAAATTCATTCTGGGCTTTCGCTATGAATACCAGTGTAATACAAAAGCTTGCCAAAAAATTTCTGAGTAGCATAGGGAAAAATTTATGGTTATTTTTTAATGAATTTTGAAGAAACCGTTTTTTCTTTCATGACAAGCTGTATCATATAATTTCCTTTTGGCAGAGTACTTACACTGATGATATCATTATTAGGATTTCCTTCTTTTACAAGTCTTCCGCTGGCATCATAAATTTTATATGCCTTAATATCATCTATTCCATCAATGTGAATATCATCCACTGCAGGGTTAGGATAAAGCAGAGGCTTTTTATTCAGCTTTATATCCGATGAAGATAATAAGCAGCTTCCTGGAGTATCACCTACAAATGACCACCCTTTGTTGATCAGAATATCTCTTTTGTCTGATACGCTGGGGGCATATTTTAGTACTGTTAAGGAACCTAATGAGATATTGTTGGCTGTATTGGGATTGTCTGCCCATCCTATGAGTGTTTTGCTGTAATTTTCACAATTAAGTCCTGACAGTGTTAAGGAGCCTGCACCATTAATAAGTGAAACCAGGTTCCAGTTTCCTAATGGCTGATTGTAATTCGTTGCACCATTCAGTATATCATCGATTCTCTTTACTTTGGTCATGTCCCAATTTTCTAAAGACTGATTAAAGGATGTACAGCCATGGAATATATGAGCCATATTGGTAACTTTTGAAGTATTCCAGTTTAAAGGCTGATTGAAGACAGGAATCATGTGAAGCATAAAGTGCATATCTTCAAGGCTTGAGGTATCCCAGTTATCCAGACGTTGATTAAAACTTAAACACTGCCCGAACATCCAGCTCATATCGGTCACCTTGGAAACGTCCCAGCTATTAAGAGACTGGTTAAAAACTTTTCTGTTTCCAAACATATAGCTGAGGTTGGTGGCAGAAGACATATTCCAGCTGTCAAGATAAGGCGGGTTGAATTGCTCTGTCAGCCCGGCTGCTGGGGGCGTATCAAATAAAAGTGAAAACATAAAGCTGAAATTCTTAATTTTCGATGTATCCCAGTTTTGCATAGAACTGGCACCCTTAAAGCTGGTTGTGCCATAAAACATGAAAGAGGCATCCTCTACATTATTAAGATTGGGAGTATCTGTTGCTGTAAGCTGCATAAGCCTGCACAGACTGAAGGCTCCGTTCATCGTAGTCCATGAAATATTACCCCATTGCTCTATTTCTAATATTTTATCTGAACTTCCGTTGATCTGCCAGATAGGAATAATTTGCTCAGGACCAGGAAATAATTGAGCAGTTCCGAATTTTATCTGCCTGAACATTCCGTTACCATTCGTAACTTTCACTCTGTATTTTGCATCATTTTTTTCTGCGATCGACGTACCGAAGTCTATAAGAACCTGTTTTGTGGAAGTTACATCGAGAAGAGAACCATTGTGTTGCGGATAGCCCACTTCCTCCCAATAAATATCATAATTTTCGCCAATCCCGGGAAACCATATCTGTTGTGTGGTTGCCTGGTACGGAGCGTCTACATTTACCGCCGGTAATACAGTAGAGGCCGGCTTCCAGATAGTGATAAATTCATTTTGTGCCTTCGCCAGAAATAGTAACAAAAGAAAAATGAGTGTTGGAATTTTCTTTAGAATCATGGTTATCGTTTTATGATTAGTTTATTGTTTGATGAACGGAAGTGAATGAATTGTATCCTTTGTCAAAATTTGTAGAATATAATTTCCTGGAGTCAAAAGTCCGATGGCAATCTTTTCATGTTCAAGATTGTCTTTGGCGACAGTTCTTCCGCTCATATCAGTAATGCTATAACTTACCGGATGCTGAATATTTTTAAGATAAATCACATCCTTTGCAGGATTTGGGTAAATAGCAGGTTTATTACTGATCTCCTTTTCAGACGTTGAAAGTGTCTGGTTGCAGAGTCCGTTGTAAGCATCACCTGATATAATCCAGCCTTTAGAATTAATTAAATAATTTCTGGCAGTAACGGCATCGGCATGAGAATAGATTAATGGCGAAGCACTGGATAAGTTAATATTACTGGGTGTTGATGAACTCTGGCTCCACCCAAAAAGTGTTTTATCATAATTCACACAGCTCATTTCAGAATTGAGAAACATTCCGGTAGCAGTTGTTAATGAACTTAAATTCCATCTTCCAATATTTTGATTAAAAGCAGTGCCAGAGAACATTTCACTCATATCAGTAACATTGGAGGTATTCCAGTTTTGAAGGTCCTGATTAAAATTTTCAGAATCATGAAACATATGTTTCATGGTGGTCACCTTGGCTGTGTTCCACTTACTCAAAGATTGGTTGAATCCGGTATAGTCAAACATATATGACATATCCGTAACATTCGAAGTATCCCAGTTTCCCAGTGGCTGGTTGAAGAGATAATTGTCACCAAACATATAATACATATCTGTGATGGTAGAGGTGTTCCACGTATCAAAAGAAGGATTGCCGATGAGTGACATACACAAATAAAACATCTGACGCATACTGGTGGCCATGCTGAGGTCCGGTGCATCAGTAGCTGTAACATCCATGTTGTCGCAGTATACAAAAGCATTGTCAAAGCTTTTCCATTTTATATTTCCCCACTGGGCAATCTGGGTTATTTTTGAGCGGTCTGGAGCATTGTAAGTGGGAGTTAATGTATTGTCGAAGAATCTTACCTGGTCAAAACTTCCAGTGCCGTCACTGATTTTAATTCTGTAACTCGCTTGAGATGATACCGGATTAAAAGGTACACCCAAGTTGATTATAAATTCGGTAGTGGAAGTTACATTACTCATTGTACCATTATGCTGAGGATATCCTACTTCTTCCCAATATACTTTGAAATTGGTTCCTCTGCCGGGAAATTTAATGAGTTGTGAGTTTTGCGTTTTCCAGATCGTTATAAACTCATTTTGTGCTTTTGAAAGTTGAAATGCTGCTATAAACAGAGCAGAAATTATTAGTTTTTTGTACATGTCATTAGTTTGTGAAATAAGCACTGCTAAAATAACAAAAAACTTAATACATTTTTAACTTAAATGTTGAATTTGTAGTATTTTATAAATTTTAATGAATTTATATAAATAAAAAACTCTCCGTTTTGGAGAGTTTGCTTTATTCCTGAATCATATTATCACGGGTGTTTTTCTGCACTGCGATGGCTCCGAAGAGAGCCAGTAAAAAGGCAAAGGCATAAAAACCTTTTTCACTTGGAAGGATGGTGGCATTCCAAAGTCCGATGGCCAGTAGTACAATCGATGATAATGTTGCAAACCAGCAGATTCCATAATAAATATCGGTCACCTGAATGTTTTCTAATCTGTCACGTACTGCTTTCTGTAAAGAAACCACAGCAAATAAGCCATAAAGAAGGATGGTAAAATAATATCCTTTCTCATTCAGCAGCATTTCTGCTCTTGCAAGACCGACAATAAAGCCTATCATTCCTGCTCCCAATGCTACCCACGACGCAGCCACAAATGCATTCGATACTCTTTGTTTTTTCATAGTTTAATGTTTTGTTTAAGAGGGCTAAGATATTCATTTTTTATAAATAGAGCCGTTACAAAGGGAAAATATGGGAAAAATATTGAATAGAATGATGAAGTAGTTTTATGGTTCGGCTAAAGCTGCTCCTATTGAATAGTATAAATCTATCTATGATTTATCATTCATCATTTATATTTTGCTAGCCCCGATAGCAGCGGTTACCCCGGAACTTGCGCTGTGGCCCTTCGGCATCGCTTAGGTTGAAGGTGCTGGCGTGAGGAGTATGAGCGGATAGCGGGAATCAGCTGATAAAAAAACTCTCCAAAATGGAGAGCTTTATTTTATTGAGTGATATATTCGTAAGTATACTTCGCTGAAAGATTTCCGTTGGTTTCTTTTGAAATCACCTCAGTAGGATAACCAGCGCTGTTGTATTGAATGGTGGAAGTTCTGGTTTGATTTTGGATCCAGACTCCATTACTTTTA
Source organism: Chryseobacterium sp. 2VB (assembly GCF_005503635.1). NCBI lineage: Bacteria > Pseudomonadati > Bacteroidota > Flavobacteriia > Flavobacteriales > Weeksellaceae > Chryseobacterium > Chryseobacterium sp. 2VB. Next base: position 7,205 of record NZ_SCNC01000041.1, on the reverse strand, counting down.
TAGCTGATTTTTTCCGTCAGATAATTGTTTTGACTTACAGCATAGGCTCTTCCCATCATAATTTTTAAGTATTTGTTAATATTGATGTATGGGCTCTGTTTATCATCATAAGAGTAAACAATTTTTGTGCTGTAGCTGGATCCTCCACCTTCTGAAATTTCTGTTGAAATATTGTTTCCTTCATAAGTAAAAGTATCTACAATGGGATTGGAACAGGCTGGTGACTGACAAAGAGAGGAAGAAATCATTTGCCCGTTGGTATTATAATTATAAGTAATGGTTCTGTTATAATCCGGATTATTCGTGTAGATTGCCTTAACTGATGTAAGCAGATCACCATTGTAAGTATATGCTGAATAATAGTCTACCGTACCATCTGGTTTATAATATGTAGTTTTAGTTGGTTTTCCGTTACTGTATTCAAACTTGGAAGTTCCTAAAGCTGACGATGTTTTGATAAGTTCACCCTGATTATTGTATTCCAGAGTTTGTATGCTTGTCTGCGGCTGCGATGGATTGTCATAATAAACTATTGTGACTTTGCTTAATAATACTTTAGAAGAGGTATTGTTTCCCTCACTATCATCATTACTGCTGCAGCTGTTAAAGAAAATTACGGAGCCCGCGAGCCCCAGAAATAAGAATTTTTTCATGTTATTTTTTTAGGCGACAAAAATAAGAAATGCTTTATATGCTGCATAAAAAAATCCCACTATCTTACCAATAGTGGGATCATATCATGTTTTGTTAAGATCTTAGTATCTGTAGTACTCAGGCTTGAATGGCCCTTTTACGTCTACACCGATATATTCAGCCTGCTCAGGAGAAAGAGTTTCAAGCTCCACACTTAATTTCTTAAGGTGTAAAGCAGCTACTTTTTCATCCAGGTGCTTAGGAAGCATGTATACTTCGTTTTTGTAAGCTGCAGAGTTATTCCATAGTTCGATCTGAGCTAACGTCTGGTTAGAGAAAGAGTTAGACATTACGAAACTTGGATGGCCTGTAGCACATCCTAAGTTAACCAATCTACCTTCTGCAAGGATGATTACTTCTTTTCCTTCGATTGTATAGATATCCACCTGAGGCTTCACTTCAGATTTAGTATGACCATAGTTTTTGTTCAACCATGCCATATCGATTTCATTATCGAAGTGACCGATATTACAAACGATCGCTTTATCTTTCATTTTAAGGAAATGCTCTCCTCTTACGATATTGAAGTTACCTGTTGTAGTGATGATGATATCAGCATTATCTACCACAGTATCTAATCTTTTTACTTCGTAACCGTCCATAGCAGCCTGAAGTGCACAGATCGGGTCAATTTCCGTAACAGTAACGATAGAACCAGCACCTCTGAATGAAGCAGCAGTACCTTTACCTACGTCTCCGTATCCGCAAACTACCACTCTTTTTCCAGCAAGCATTACGTCTGTAGCTCTTCTTACTGCATCTACAGCAGATTCTTTACATCCGTATTTGTTGTCGAATTTAGATTTAGTAACCGAATCATTTACGTTGATGGCAGGCATTACTAAAGTTCCGTTCTTCATTCTTTCGTAAAGTCTGTGAACACCGGTAGTGGTTTCTTCAGAAAGACCTTTGATATCCTTTGTGAACTCAGGGTATTTATCAAAAACCATGTTTGTTAAATCTCCACCATCATCCAAAATCATGTTTAATGGCTTTCTTTCTTCACCGAAGAATAAAGTCTGCTCAATACACCAGTCAAATTCCTCTTCATTTAATCCTTTCCACGCATACACCGGAATTCCAGCAGCAGCAATAGCAGCAGCAGCGTGATCCTGTGTAGAGAAAATATTACAAGATGACCATGTAACTTCAGCTCCTAAAGCTACAAGAGTCTCGATAAGCACAGCCGTTTGGATAGTCATGTGAAGACATCCTGCGATTCTTGCTCCTTTCAGTGGCTGAGATGGTCCGTATTCTTCACGGATAGCCATCAGACCTGGCATTTCTGCTTCTGCAAGGGTAATTTCTTTTCTACCCCATTCTGCAAGGGAGATATCCTTAACTTTATAAGGAACGTATTGTGTTGTAGTACTCATATGTAATGAATAGTTTTTAAAATTCAATTGATAACGAAAGGCAAAATTACGATTTATAATTAAGATATAAAAACGGCAAACCAAGTTCGGTTTTATGAGATTAAACATGGATTAATATTATTTAGTCTTAATATAAATAACTAATTTTATCTGATAAACAAATATATTATGAACCAAACCCATACAGAAAAGAAAATAAAACCTGTTGCTCCCAAAGTACAGGAACTGATCAATGCTTCAAAAAGTGTAATTCTTGCTACTGTTGATGCTGAAGGAAATCCTAATTCAAGCTATGCACCTTTTGTACAGGTTGATCAGACATTCTATATTCTGGTATCTTTCATGGCAAAACATACTAAAAACCTTGCAGACGGAAGAAAAACATCCATTATGTTTATTGAAGACGAATCGGCAACCAAGCAGATCTATGCGCGCGAACGTTTAACACTTGAAGCAGCTACTTCTCAGATTGAAAGAGATTCTGAAGTATGGAATACTGTTGTTGGGAAACTTAGAGAAACTCACGGCAAAGTAGTGGAGGTAATTTCCGAAATGGGAGATTTTATTTTAATTGCATTGCAGCCTCTAAAAGGCTCTTATGTAAATGGTTTCGGAAGTGCTTATTTTGTAAATTCAAAACTTGAAATTATAGAGCACAGAAATGATGCGAATCATCAGTCTAAATAATTAGCTGGAAGCTGGGAGAAGGAAGATGGAAGTTATAAAGATTAAGGAAACAAAGAGTTTGTTTTTCATGAACATTTTTTATTTAATCTTTAATTTATTCTTACAACGAATAGTAACCCCCATCTTCCAGCGTCCCTCTTCCATTCCTTTCAACTTCCGCATCTTTTCACTATTTTTGTCCAATAAAAAAAGAATGCCCCTCTACAGAGATTTTTCAGATGACAATGCCACCATTCTGGTTTGGAAGTATGATGAAAGTGAAGAACTTGATATCAATGAACTTCTTGAACCGGAAAATGCGGAAAAGGTAAAAGATTATCATCCTAAAAAATTGCTGGAAGTTCTGATGGTGCGCAAGCTTCTGAAAGGATTAAAACCCAATTCTAAAATTTTATACAAAGAAAGAGAGCCTTTTCTTTCTCCCTACGATGCGGAAATATCTATTACGCACTCTTTTCCTTTTGCGGCGATTGCTGTTTCTAAAAATAAAATAGGAATTGATATTGAAAAATTCAATCCTAAGATTTTAAGGGTGATTGATAAATTTACCTATGAAAATGAGCGTGGATTTATTCCGGAAGACAAAGCGGATACTTTCTATACCATTATATGGAGTGTAAAAGAGAGTATGTATAAAATCCATCACTCAAAATACTGGTCTTTAAAAAAGAATTATGAAGTAAAGCCTTTTGAGCTAAAGCACCTTCATAAAATCAGTTGCCGTGTTTACGACGATCAGTTTTCAGATGAATTCAAAGCCAGGGTAGAATTCTTTGACGATTACTGCTTTACGATTGTGGAGGAGTAGGCTCAGTTTCGTTTTTATATTTTTCGATCACTTTTCTCTGCTCTTTTGCGACATCATAGATCAGCTCCAGAATATCGTGGATATTTTTAAGCTCGGTTAAATGTGAAATTTTATCAGGATCTCTTCGGTCAACAATTTCATTTTCTTCAATCTCTGTTTTTCTTTTCAGGAGCATATCTTCAATGGAGGAATCTTCCGGCTCAAGGCGGCTTTCCATTTTCAGGGTTTCGTTAATATCATTTCCGTTGAGAAGGGTAGAGGTTTGCTGCATTTCGGCCTCAATCTTTCTGCTCCAGCTTTCAGCATCTATTTCAGGATACTGCTCATTACTTTTTGCATATTGGGATAGGGAAGCAGTATAGGCAGTAATCAGGTGAGACGTTGCCACAAACTGGTGAACCACTTCCAGTTTTTTCTGCTGATTTTTAGGATCAGAAATCATTCTCTGAAAATTATCGGAAAGGTTAGCCAAAGAAATGATGGCATTTTTTCGCTTTACCTTATAATCTTCAAGATCAAAATTTCCCTGTAGGAATTTGGAAATCACACTCTGGAAGTAGATAAGGTTGTCCGCGGCAGATTTCTTCATCAGATCCAGGTTTTGCGTATGTTCCCAAACCGGCAGTACAATATATGACACGGCAAAGGCAATGATCCCGGCAATAGCAGTATCCAGGATTCTGTCTTTAAAAATAACATTGACTTTCCCCGGGTTTAAGAAATTAAAGCTGAGGAATACATAGATTGTCATAAATAATACCGCCCAGAAATATCTTCCTTTCAGAAAGCTGAAACACATGATCATGCTGATCAGAAGGATCGTAAATAAAACGCCGTTAATATGAACAAAATGGAGAATGGCATAGGCTATACTTGCCCCTGCAATGGTTCCATAGAGACGCAGCAGGTTTCTCTGCTTTGTAATAGAGTAGGCCGGTTTTAAAATGGCTGTAATGGTAATTAAGATCCAATACGTGTGTCCCAGTCCCAGAAAATCAAACATAGAAAAAACGTATCCCAGCAGTAAAGCCGTTGTAATTCTTATGGCATGACGGAAATGGGAAGATGATAATGAAATATTATTTCTCAGAACCTTAGCATTCAGTTTAGGTTCATTGGGCATAAATTTCTTAAGATCCAACCCTGTAGATAAACTTTTCGCCAGTTTGATATCCTGTGAAAATACTTTATAGATCTCGTTGATTTCTTTCGTGATTTCATAGATACGCATCAGGATCTGGCGAAGGATCATGAAATTTTCCAGATTGTCGGGAGAAAGCTGTTTATTTCTGAGTTCGAAATAATTATAATTTAAGTTTTTTAATTCCTCTTCCAGATTAAACATCGGCTTGGCTCTGGTACCACTTTGCAGGGCGATTCCGATATTGGTGATCTCTTCCGCCAGAAGGTTCAGATAATCATGGATATTCACCAGGATCATACTGTCTTCGAAACTCTGCTGTAACTTTTGATAGTCACTTTCCGAGGTCATCAGTTTTTCATGAAGGTCCATTGAATTAAGAAACATCAGCATTAATAAGCGGCTGGTGGTCGTAGATTCATTGACAATAGTTCTGGTTTTGAAAACTGTTTCTCTGGTATCTTCCTGAAGGTTTTTTATTTCAATCTGCTTGGCAATAACCTGAGTGGTCAGCTTATTAAAATCCGGATTCTTCTGATAATAATTAGCTTTGATCTTTAAAAACTCAGCCAGCTGAAGATAGTTTTCGCCAATCATCTGGCTTGCCAGTTTATAAGGACGGATGGTAGTTACAATAAGGAATATCAACAGAAACCATATACAGCCGGAAGCAAATATCAGCAGACTTTTAAAAATATTGCTTCCCGTAAGATGCCCGTCAATAAAGATAGCGAGTACCACAAGGGATAATGAGCCTACAGCAGCTAATCTCTGGCCATAAACGCCGATCAGGGAGAAAAACATCCCGAAGACAATGACTTCCAGAATGACCAGCACTTTAATATTCATCACAAGACTGGCAATAAGTGCTACAAAGACAAAACAGCAGATCGCAAAAGTAAGGGCATTTCTTCTTCGGATAAAAGGTCCGGGTTGGTCGGTAAGCGCTACAAAGCTGGTTCCTAGTGGGAAAAGGAAGTATTCTTTCAAAATCCCGAAGTGCGCGAGGACTAAACAAGGCAGAACAGTAGCTAATGTAATTCTGATCGCAGAATATACATACTGACTGGTTACAAATTTTTTTAGTTCCGCCGAATAGTTCATATTACAAAAATAGCTATTGAATTTAAGAAAATCGCCATAAATAAGAGACTTTTATTAACTTAAATATTATATTTTTTTTAATTAAGCTGTAGTATTATTTAAAATAAATTGACAGATGAAACATATGAATGATTCGCCACTTACAATTCGTCATTTTTTAACACAACAGCTAACAAATCCTGTTCCACGAATTCCTATCTTAGCTTATCTCAAGCGTAAATTATCATTTTATGAATTTCATCAGTAAAAATATAGTGGCCATTTTGTTTTCTTTGATCATGTTAAGCTGTAGCTCACAGAGCAAAAACAGTTGTAAAGCAAAGAAAATATATGAATCAAAAACCCTGATCATTACTCAGATTTCAGAGAATTGTTTTATTCATACCTCCTTTAAACAGACCAATGATTTCGGGAATGTACCCTGTAATGGATTGATTGTAAAAGATCATCACGAAACCGTTGTTTTTGATACACCTACCAATGATAAAAGTTCAGAAGAGCTGATACAATGGATTAATGAAAAGCTTGATTCGAAAATTAAGGCCATTATTCCAACCCATTTTCATGATGACAGCTTGGGAGGATTGATGACTTTTCATAAGCACAATATTCCATCCTATTCCTATGTGAAAACAATTGAGCTGGCCAGAGAAAATAATTTTGTTATTCCTGAAAACAGTTTTAATGACTCTGTTATTTTAAAAGTCGGGGATAAAGATGTCATTGCAAAATTTTTTGGTGAAGGGCATACAAAAGACAATGCTGTGGGATATTTTCCAAACGAGAATATTTTATTTGGAGGCTGTTTATTAAAAGAGCTTGAGGCGGGGAAAGGGTATCTGGGAGATGCCAATCTTCCTGCCTGGTCCAATACCGTTGAAAAAGTAAAAAAAGAATATCCCGATGTGAAAATTGTTGTTCCCGGACATGGCGACTACGGTGATGGAAAACTTCTTGACTATACGATTACATTATTTAAAGGTCAATAGTGAATTTTTGCTTCGCAAAGTGAATGGTGAATGCTTCCAGCATAAAACAATTGACAAGCGAAACGGATTGACGATTGACTATTCACCAATCAATAGTGAATTTTTGCTTCGCAAAGTGAATGGTGAATGCTTCCAGCATAAAACAATTGACAAGCGAAACGGATTGACGATTGACTATTCACCAATCAATAGTGAACTTTTGCTTCGCAAAGTGAATGGTGAATGCTTGCAGCATAAAAAAATTGACAAGCGAAGCGGATTGACGATTGACTATTCACGAATCAATAGTGAACTTTTGCTTCGCAAAGTGAATGGTGAATGCTTGCAGCATAAAAAAATTGACAAGCGAAGCGGATTGACGATTGACTATTCACCAATCAATAGTGAATCTTTGCTTCGCAAAGTGA
>NZ_SCNC01000059.1:0-1096 GCF_005503635.1 Chryseobacterium sp. 2VB | reverse complement strand
CGAAGAAGCATATTCCAGTTCTGAGGATTCAATGTCATAGCCTTCCTTTTTCAGAATTTTAAATATCTCTTCGATTCTCCAACGCCAGCTATACCACTCGATACAGTTCATGGCCATCTCCATATTATCTATAGATAAGGTAGTTAACAAACGCCAGCAGACCGCATCGCTGCCTTCATATTCAACTTCCCTGGCTTCTATAAAATATATTTTTAAGCTTTTAGGCGTATTTTCATTTATTCTTTTAGGGCTCTTTATTTCTACTTGTTTATAACGGACTTCTACCTTGGCTGTTCTCTTTTTCCTCCCATTTCTGGCATCAATAAAAACCGAATAAACAGCAGGTACCTGCTCCTTGTCGATGCTGGAAAATAATTTTGTCCCATCTGGAAGTGAACGGTCTGCCCTTGCCCTGACCAATAAATCTACACCTTCTTGGGGAATCCTGGCAAACTGCTCATAAATATCACCCTCACGATCTTGCACAATAAGCATGCCCGGAACTTGCGCCTTCAAAGCAGAGATGGTTTGCTCAGATACTTCGATCCATTTGTAGGATTCTTTTTCTTCGATAGGAAGATCACGGTAGTTTCTTTCATGTTTATTCGCAAAATTTTGCGAACGACTCCATAGCTTAACATTAGCAAAGCCATAGGGTGTACCGTTGGAAGCATCAAGAACAACCGATGGATGGATATAGAAACCCAGACCCAGATCCTTTTTGGAGGTGGTCGTGCCAATAAAGTGGTCTTTTTTTATTCTCCCTTTATGACTATAAAGATTAATTTCAGTAGTGTCCTGAATGCAGATCACATATTTGCCCTGACAGGCTTCAATACAGTTATAAGACATATTGCGGATCAGGTCTTCTTCTCTGACACGATCATTCTGAAGAAAACGGTAATATCCCTTGGCGGAAGCTTCATCATCACTTAAACGGCGAATCGAATGAACGCTTTTGGAAAATAAATCATCTAAAATTTTATTGCCACGTTTAAGTAAACGTTTATCGGCTAATTCCCTGAAATTTCTTGTCATAATACTAAATAACAATAAATGTATAAAACTAGGAATAATTGTGTCCACACGATAGTCC
>NZ_SCNC01000040.1:0-17764 GCF_005503635.1 Chryseobacterium sp. 2VB | reverse complement strand
GCCAATCTTTACGAGCTTTTATTTGCTGTTGTTGTTTATTCATGGATAAAGATTTTCAACTTTACACCATAAATTTAAGTCATTTTTGTAGCGGATCTATTGATACTTTACACTTTATTTTAAAAGTCGTTTAAATTTTTATTTTTCTCAGAAGCTTCATTAATATAGCTTTAAAGTTATCAAGTCACTTACTGTTTTTTTCTATTTAGATCTTATCCTGTAAAGTTGAGAATCAAGATATTTTTCACGTTTTATATCTCCGTTACGAGGATTTTCTTTAATTTCTGTATAGCAATAAATAAACTTCAAGCTTATTCATCTGAAAAATAATTCCAAGACTTATTCTAGCCATGATCAACTCTTTTTTTATGTATGAGTAGCCTGAATATTTTTCCTAAGATAAGCTTTGTGAAAAATTCTTGTTTGTATTTGTATTATAATTTTTTTTAACGATAAATTTAAAAGTTTCGTAATCAGGTTGTTATGTGATGCGGTGTTAATGCAGTGTGAATTATTTTAGATTGTTTATTTAAATTTATAGTAGAAAAGTATTATATACTGCTTTTTTATAATTCAGTTGTATAAAATATCTGGAAAATGAAAAAGTGATGTAATACATGTCTGGAGACCCATTTCATAAACCCAATTCTAAACACACTAAATTTTATACCATGAAAAAGACTTTATTACGTTATTTGAGTCCATTTTTTTTAGTTCGTTCTTAGGAGCACAGGTTGGAATAAATACACCCATACCAGGAAGTACCCTTACGGTTAATGGATCTATTGCAGGACAATACAAAACTGTTTCATCATCAGTTACTTTAAGTGCAAATGATTTCTACACGGCATTTAATGGCAGTATAGCTGGTACATTTTCCTTACCTGCTGCCACAGTTGCAGCTCCTGCTCAGGGAAATATACTGGGGAGAGTGTATTATATTAAAAATACAGGTAGTGCCCAGCTTACTGTTGCAGCTAATGGATCGGAATTGATCGACGATCAGGCTGGTTCTGGAGTTTCAAGCTTTAAATTGAATCCAAAAGGATATGCTATGTTAATCAGTAAGGGAACTATTACTGGCATTACATGGGAACTGGCTGCCTTAATAGATAAAACAACTTCAACAATTGCAGCATTGGCTGCTACTGACGAGGTCACTTATACAGGAACTGCACTTACTAATTTTAATAACAGTATTCCACAAATCATCCCATTTGCAGTGAGTGATCTCATTGTTAATCAGGGAGGCTCTGTATCATGGAATGATGCAGGAGATTATTGGCAGATACTTGAATCAGGTATTTACAAAATAGAAGGCTATGCTTATTTTGGTAGTGGGGGAGCTGTTTCAGGAACGGGAGCTTTTACAGGAATCAACTTGAATATTACCAGGAATGGAACTGCTCTTTCAAATATTATTGGTGGAAACAGGGGCAATATTGATAATGTTACTGCATCAGGCGGAAATACACCTATAAATGTAAATTGCATTGTTCATCTTAATGCTGGAGATAAAATCTATCTTACCATGAACTGGGGAGCACTAAATAAACCTACCTTAGATGCTCATATTTCAGTGCCAAATTCTTTAGTGGAGAACCGTAATTTTTCACTTCAACAGTTGTCTGTACCATAACTGTAAATTGATAATAAAAGGTATTTATACTTTTATTTTCCTGAGAATAAGAGAGAAAAAGACAAATAATATAGTGGCTCAAGCTATATGTAAAAGTTCAGATCTGATAAATAACTTGGAAGTTATCAAGCCATTTACTGTTTTTTTTTCTATTGTAGATCTTATCTTGTAAATGAGAATCAAAATGTTTTTTCATTTTTTGTAGTCCATTATTAGTATTTTCTTTAATATTTAGTTGCAGATTTGATTTTTTTAGTCATACGTACATAATACGTATTGATATTAGTTGGTACATAATATTTTTTTATTCTCTTTGCGGGAATTAAAAAACAAATAAATGAAAAAATTATTTTTAATGGCTGCGTGCGTTTTCTCCTCAGCCGTTTATTCTCAGGTAGGGGTCAACACAGAAGCTCCCAATGCCACTTTCGATATTAAAGCGAAGAATGCTACAGGGTCTATGACCAATATAGACGGATTGTTAATCCCCAGGGTAGACAGAGAAAGAGCCCTGAACATGTCTCATGTTAAAGCTTCTACCCTTATTTATGTTGATAATATAAGTACAGGTACTGCAACGGGGCAGGCTTCTAATGTGGTTTCAACTGGGTTTTATTATTTTGATGAAACTTTAAACAAATGGGTACGGCTGCTTACAGACGCTAAGTCAATTGTATCAGATCTTAAGATTCCCGTAAATGTTTTGTATGCCAGATCAACGTATACCACAGAGAAGGATGGAAGCAATACAGTAAATCCGCTCTGGTTTAATGCAACAGATCATATCAATAATGAATATATCTCTACTGGAAATTCAGGGGAATTTATAGTAAATAAAGGAGGGCTATATACTTTTGATGTTCGGGAGAAACTTACAAATGTTCCTGAGAAAGAGCTTAGTGTTTCACTTCAGATACCAGGAAGTACGCCGCAGAATTTGGTGAATATAGCAACGGCTCTGTTTAAGCTGATAGAGAAAACAGCGAATTATGCATCTGCGACTCATGGTGTAGGGCTAGGATTGAATGCTGGAAATGTAAATATAATGTATGAAGGAAGTAGATTGACAGACTCAAGTTGCCATACTTTTATAGCGACAACAATCAAATTAAATGCCGGAGATAAATTTAGTCTAAAAACAGTGATGGCTAAATCAGGAAAATATCGAGAAGGAGGAGGTCATATTTCCGTAATGTACACACCAATACCATAGTTCGAAAAGGTTCTAAAAACTACATAAATGATGGGGAAGATGTAATGAAGAGGCTATCTTGAGAAAATCAGTTTCCCTGCTGATTTTCTTTTTTTTTAAAAATAATTTCAATTACGTGGGTTTACTACTAAAGATTTGAATATTTTTTAGAATTCTCCAATTAAAATAGTATAAATTAAGCTCAGATAGCGAATAACTCTATAAAATTGATATACTATTGTGTTTTTGAAATTTACTTGCTTAACTTTATTCGTTAGTTGGGTGAATAATAAATAATGGGCGTTTTGGGCTCTGTTTGTTACAATACACGAGGTGAGAACTAAAGTTTATATTGAATTAAAAGAAATTTTTTTTGTTTCATACATCTGAAATAACAAAAAATGTCAGATTGTCTTTTTTGTATTCATAAAATAGATACTGATTTCATACTTTAATGTATTGTTTTGAGATTGTAACATATTGGTAATTTGGTGTTTATGTGATACGTATACTATGCGTACTGTAGTTTGAAATTAATCATTTCTTTTTTGTTTTCTTTGTAAAAAAATAAGTAAAAGGTCTCAATCAAAAATATTTTTAATAGTGTTCTTAAAATAAAGTAAATAATTTATTATTACAATTTTCATAAAATTATTGATTCTGACAACAAATCAAACATTTCTATATTTTAACAAATGATGAGAAAGATGTAATGAAGAGGCTATCTTAAGAAAATCAGTTTCCCTGCTGATTTTCTTTTTTTTGAATGTAAAATTTTAAACTATAGATAGAATTCAGAAAATGATTATGGAAGGATCCGGGCATTTATTATTTAAAGAAACTTATCTTATAACACCATTTGGAAATCTTGAAATGTGACTGGTAGTAATAGTAATTCAAATAAAAGGTGCTATCATAAGATTATTTTCCTAATGTAACAAATACTTTCCGTTGATATTATTGAATATAGAGATGTTATTGAGAGAACCCACTCATTTTATTTGATTTGGGTGGGAAAATTATTCTATACATCTATTTTTCCATTATTAATTGGTACTAACTTATACTTCAGCTACGTTCAAAAATTTCTGGGATATTTGTCCTGAGTATTGAAAATATTTTTTTTAAAACCGATGGGTATTATTTGTTACCAAACATCTAATCTTAATATCCACTGCATTTACACCTAAATTGAAGTTTTATTTTGTAATTAATTGATATTTAGTATTTTATTAAATACGTATTTGTTACGTAACCTATTTTTTTAAGTTGATCTTTTATTTTATTTTCTTGTGGAATATTTGATAAATCATATAAGTCAATGAGTTCTGTTAATACTATTTTAGTAATTATAACTTTTCTAGTTATTTTTTTTACATATAAACATAAATAGGGAAGGGAACTTTCGAATATGACAAAACTTTTACTCAGCCAAATGTGAAAGAGCTATCGTATGCAACAATATCAATTTATTTAAAAAATAACACAAAAAATAAAAATTTATTTATTATGATCTCAAAAAAAATAATTACAATCGGTTTACTCTCTGTAAACACAGTTATTTTTGCTCAGGCGGGGAATGTGGGAATTAATACCACAACTCCCGGGACAACACTTGATGTGAACGGAGCAATCACGAATAGAGAAACGGCGGTAGCAGTCTCCGGCAATGCCGTCACAGTACCGGCTAATGTAAGCCAGGTACAGCTTACGGGAGCTGCCACGGCCACAGTAACGATCACTGCACCGGCTGCTCCCAATGCAGGACAGCGTCTTGTTATCTTCAACAATACAACAGGCGGTTTTGAAGCCACGCTGAACGGGGTTACCATCCCCAATGGAAAAGCTCTGGAGTATGTATACAGCAACTCCGGATGGAGGTCTACGGATGGAGGTGCTGTAGGAACAGCAGGTGTTAATATTTACAACGCTAATGGCAGCCTTACCAGTAACCGTACCGTATCACAGGGAGCTAATACCCTGTCATTTGCAGGAAATCAGGTCAACGCATTTTCTGTTGATGGAAATACCTTATCCGTAGATGCAGCCAATCATAGGATAGGGATAGGTACAAGTACACCTACCGCCCAGTTGCAGACTACAGGTAATATGATTTTGGGCACTGCCAACTCCAGTAATGGTGGTTCAGGATATTCGACAGTAGTAAGAGACAATATAACGGGAGAGCTGAAGACCGCTTCTTCCAGTACAGGAAATAATTTTGCTTTTAATTATATTACCTATCAATTAAATAATGTGAAACGGGATTGGGCAAGTGATTTCAATACCAATATTCCTAGTTCCCAATATACTGTAGCAATTATTGGAAGTGAATTCAAGCCAGGGGGAATCAGTGTTGGTCTTAAGATTACTAGTAGTATAACTACTAGTGCAACTTATACACCATTAAATGTATATGCTTTTGAAAGTGGAGGTACTTGGCATCTTTCTGCTGATTATGTGAATGGGACTACTTCAGGCGATACTGATGGAAGCTGGACTCTTTACTGTTTAGTAATCAACAATACAGTCTTAAAATCATTAGGTACAGTAACAGCTAATTTAGGAGGCAATAGCGTCGGTTCGGCAAATATACCTTCCGGGTTATAAGATCGGGAAATACTACAATATTACTAATAATATTGTAAAATTCAAATTGTAGCTATTTGTGATATTAAATAATAAATGAAAAAAGCTCTCAAGAATGTTTATACAATAATTGATAGTATGATGATATAAATAATTTGAAACTCTATCAAAAACGTTTTCTGAAAACTTAACAAATGATGAGGAAGGATGTAATGTAGAAGCTATCTAAAGAAAATCAGTTTCCCTGCTGATTTTCTTTTTTTTAAATGTAAAATTTTAAACTATAGATAGAATTCAAAAAATGATTAGGGAATGATACGGGGCATTTATGCTCCGCATTTATTATTTAAAGAAACTTATCTTACAACATCATTTGTAAATCTTGAAATGTGACTGAGAATAATAGTAATCTAAGTAATGGTCCTATCATAAGATTATTTTCCTAATGTAACTACTACTTTCCGTTGATATTGAATATAGAAATGTTACTGAGAGAACCTAATCATTTTATTTGATTTGGGTGGGAAAGGAAGGAAAATTATTCTATACATCTATTTTTACATTATTAATTGGTATTAACAGATGCTTCAGTTAGCTTTAAATTTCTGGGATATTTGTCCTGAGTATTTTAAAATACTTTTTTTAAAACCAATGGGTGTTATTTGTTGCCAAACATCTAATCTTAATATCCACTGCATTTACACCTAAATTGAAGTTTTGATCTTGTAATTAATTGATATTTAGTGTTTTGTTAAATACGTATTTGTTACGTAGCCTATTTTTCTAAGTTGATTTTTAATTTATTTTTCTTTGTAAAAGTTTTGGGTGATGATGTATAATTAATTAATTGGTAGATATTATTTTATAATTGTAGTTTTTTTTTATACGTAAGTTCACAAATAGGGAATGGGATTTTCTGATTTATTACAATTTTTACTCGGTAAAATTTGAAGGAGCGGAATAGTCTTAAACAATATCATTCTTTTTTAAATAACACAAAAAAAATAATTTATTTATTATGAAATCAAAAAAAATAATTGTAATCGGTTTACTTTCTGTAAACACCGGCCTTTTTGCTCAGGCAGGTAATGTGGGGATTAATACTGCAACTCCTCAAAAAATGCTTCACGTCAACGGATCGTTGCAGATCGTGAATGAGCTGAATGTAGGAGGAGATGCTTCTACTACTGGGTCGTCAGGAATTGCCGGGCAGGTGCTCAAGTCCAACGGACCAGGAGCTGCTCCCACATGGCAAAATCTTGCAGGGGTTCCCAGTTCTACAGGAACGGTTATTGCGGTAAATGGACAATTTTTGGTGGCCCAGGAAATTATTGTACAAATGACTTCTGATTTCACGGTTACAGCTGGTTCCAATGGTGGTATTCCGGTTGCTATAGGAAGTTTAAATAATGAAATTGTAGATAATGAAAATCTTTATACGGGGTCACCATCCACTAATTCATTTAAAGTATCAGCTGATGGTGTATATCAGGTAACAATGAACGGACAGTTATCTACGACTAATGATAGTAATAATCAACCTACGATTCCAGTATTAGGCATATGGGATGATACAATTAGTGGCTGGGTGGCGCGTGTTAATGATGTGTATTGGGCAGGGTCAACAACAGGAGTTGGAGGCGGACCTAAGCAAACTTATACTCTCATCACCTCAATTCCTATGTTAGCTTCTCATACCTATTCTTTCAGACTGTATAATACAGTGGATGTAACAATCAGGCATTTAAGTTCAGGTACCACAGGTTCAGGGCCTGTTACTCAAATGTCTGTAAAACGATTAAAATAAGAATTACCAGCAAAACAGTCTAAAATTTAACAAATGATGAAGATAGGTAGATTTTAATACAAGTTACTCCATATCTACTGCGTTAATATATTTAGTGTGATTTTTTTATTGATGTTAGCTTAAGTAGATTATACGTATGTTGTTTTTTTGACTTCTAGGGTAATTTTCACGTAGTTTGTTTCAAATAAATCACAAGTATGAGAAAATTAAAAATACGAGTTGCTATTTTTACAGCAATTATTCCATCACTTGTATATGGACAGGTGGGTATCAATACAGCCAATCCCACTGAGGCTTTGGATGTTAATGGAAAGGTGAAAATTCGTAAACTGCAAACGCTGGCAAGTTCTACAGTTTACCCGTTGCACGCTGACGAAAATGGTGTAATAGGGAAGGCTAACCTCTCGCCACAGTCCCAAATAGCTTTTTACACATCCAGTGATGAATTTTCATTTCCTAAATCAAGCTATAATTCCGGGGAGGAGCAGATTGTTCCTATACAGTCTTCTCACGCATCCATAAATACATTAGGGACTGTGCTTTCAGCAGGTGGAAATATTATAATTAATCAAACGGGAACATATATGCTTTCAGGATCAATTACTCCACAGCTGACCATCAACAATGATGGTAATGGATTTATTTATATGGCTGTTAATATTGAAGTCAGTTCCAATGGAGGAGGGTTATGGTCATCTGTATCAGGAGGGAGACCTATATTTACAAGAGTAGATCCGGGGTTGATGAGAAACTACGTATTTACCATTCCTTCAGTAACAGTACAATTAGCAGCCGGCGACAGGCTGAGAATTAAGTTTTATAGAACTAAAGCATCCAATACGTTACAGGGATCAACGGTAAATGCTATAAGCTTGGGGGCCGGGTTTGGAGCACCCACTTATACATTGGCGATAACTAAATTGTAGTTTTAAATTATCGATACCTAGCAGATGTTCAACAAATATATATCCGTAGAATATTGGCTAACACGTACTTTATACGTACAGTAGTTTTGTTTTAAATGAAAAACTTGTGGTAATTTGTATTAGTGCTTAATTGGACGATTGTAAGAAGAATACAAGAAAAAAGGTTTAAGACAAAGAAATGTGACTGAAAACAGAAGAATTAAAGTTTAAAAATGTACTAGTATGTTTTTGTATAACTTAAAATCCCTAAATAATTAAAATTTTTAATGTAAAATTTTAAATCATGAATGTTAATTTTAAGAATATTCATATTGGTTCAATGGTTAAACAAAGGACTATTGAGCTGGACATGGATATTTCCCGTATTTGTAATTTCTTTAAGTGCAGTGCTGATGAAGTTGAAAAAATGTTTTTGCACGAAGATTTGCCAACCAATATCTTATTGAGCTGGTGTAAATTATTAGAGTATGATTTTTTCAGGACCTATTCACAACACTTAATTCTATTCTCGCCGCCAGCAAAAAAAGATGCTAGTAAAACAGAAAAGAAAAGAACTGAGCTGCCTCAATTCAGAAAGAATATCTATACTAAAGAAGTTATTGATTTCATTTTAGAACTTGTCAATTCACAACAAAAAACAAAGAGGCAGATTATTGATGAGTATAGAATTCCTAAAACAACTCTTTATAAGTGGATTATGAAATATAATAAAAAGGAGATAGAAGATAAAAAAAAATAATAAAAGTCGATTTGTCTGCCATTTACTCATCTATGTCGTCGATTTATATGACGGAATGAAATGTTTTTGGTAGTTATAAATAACCTATAAAAAAAATAATATGAATACTTTACAACCCAATTATAAGTTAATTTATCAGGATATTATAGCTAAAAAATATCCTGATAAAAAAGCTAAATGTGACAATATCCTTAATAAGAATGAGCTTTCTGTGTTAGATGTAATCAGATTGAATAACATCATCTTTGATAATATCAGTAATGAACATAGTACATCAAATCAAAGACTACGCTCATATGATAAAATAACAATACTTCAAATATTGGATTATCAAAAAAAACATCGGTTGAATAATACTGAAATTGCAATGAAATTTAATCTGAGTAGAAATACGATCAGTAAGTGGAAGAAGATTTTTTAATAAACCGGTAACGTTCGATTGATCTTGAAAACACTTAAAAATTATAAATAACTATAAAGATTTAATAGAAAATAAAATGTATGACTGATACGATCAAATCATTCGTTTCTTCTCAAAATAATAATCCAGGCATTAGACATACCCCGTTAAAAAAATTAGGTCTTATCGGGGGGATTTCGTGGCATTCAACTGTAGAATATTATAGTTACCTCAATCAACTAGTCAATAATTATTTTAATAACAATACAAACCCTCCCCTTATATTACTCAATCTTGATCAATGTTATATGCACTCTTTACAACGGTCGGGTAACTGGGATTCAATAGTCAAAATGCTGATTGATGCTTGTGATAAATTGCAGCAAGCCGGAGCTTCATCAGTTATTTTTTGCGCTAATACACCCCATAAAGTATATGATGAGGTACAACGGCACAGTACCATTCCTATATTACATATTGCTCATGCGATAGGAATGAGCATTAAGAAAAGAGGACTTTGTAAGGTTGGGTTAATTGGAACGATATTCACCATGGAAGAATCGTTTATTAAAGAAATATTGAAAGATGATTATAATATTACGGTGATTGTACCTGAAAAAGAAGAGAACAGGAAAAGACTTCATACAATAATACAAAATGAATTGTCTCACGGTATCATAAACCCTGAAACAAAAAAGTATATACTGGATCAGCTTATGTTGTTGGAAAAAAGGGGAGCTGAGGGGATCATACTTGGATGTACAGAATTTCCACTTATTATAAAACAAAATGATTTGGAAATTCCAATATTCAATACAACATTGATGCATGCTCAAATGGGAGCAGACTTTATACTTGGGCTTTTGAAGTACTAACGCTATACTATTTTAAAGAGTTTAATATGTTAATTTTAATATTCAAATAATAATGAAGAAAAAGATTTTATTTTCCATCATTTCTCCGATGGTTTTATTCATATTTATGGTGAGCCCGGTTATCAGAATGACCGCACAAAACATCAAAATTGATTCGGACACCTATAAAACACTCAGAATCAAACCCAGTGAAGCTGATCCCAACGTACGAAATTGGGATAGTGTGCATGTGGTGTATTATGATAGAGCCATTAAAAATAATAAGATATTATTATGGCTTACCGGTACTAATGGATCAACGAACCATTTGCCACAAAGTTTTTTTAAAACAGCACTGGATCAGGGGTATCGAATTATAGCCCTTTCTTTTATTAGTACGCCGGGAGTTTCACAGGTATGTGTGGGAAACAGGCTGAATGAAGATGTCAACTGTGCAGCAGAGTTTCGTAGAAAACGAATTTATGGTGACCAAGTTTTCTCATCTATTCCAGATCAATACCAGGATGCTATTATACCTCGTTTGATCAAGCTCCTGCAGTATTTGTCAAAAAACGATAAAGAAGGGGGATGGTCGCAATACTTAGATCAGAATATGGATAAACCGGTATGGAGTAAAATAGCTATAGCAGGCCAATCTCAAGGTGGGGGCATGGCCGAATTTATAGCTCAGCATGAATTGGTTGCGAGAGTACTTAGCTTTTCCGGAGGGTGGGATTATAGTAATTCAAAAATGAAAAAGATCGCCGGATGGTACTCTCAAAGGTCAATTACACCACCTGAAAATTTTTTTGCAACTTATCATGTACAGGAAGCAGCTGCCACACCATTAGCTGAAATAAGCAAAGCATTACATATACCTACAGATCATGTCTTTGCGCTTGATCAACCCCTTCAGAAACAAAAGAAGGGTAGTAACCCATTTCATACTGAAGGAATTGCAAATCCTGTATATAAAACTATATGGATAAAAATGCTTGGTTCTGGATTGTAGGAAATTCATTTGCTCTTCAAAATTTCCTTAAAAAAGATTTTCAATTTTCTGTTAAGTTTTCAAAAATAACATGCCGGTCTGAAATTATTAATAGCTTTTCTCTATAAAATGTAAATATTAACCTATAAATAGAAATAACAAATAATATTATGTTAAAAAATACTAATATATTGTAACTTTTCTGTATATTTGATTGAATATTATTCTGATTCTAAAAACACATAAAATTTATTTAAACACATGAAAAATTTATTCTTATTCTGTACGATCCTGATTTTTGGATTTTACAAATCTCAAGTAGGTATCAATACTCCAATACCTAAGGCTACATTGGATGTGGAAGGTCTAGCTACAAGCCCAACCACAATAGATGGCTTTATACCTCCCAGATTAACAGGGGACCAATTAAAAGCAAAAGATAACGTTTATTCATCTAATCAAACAGGTTCTATTGTTTATGTTACCGCGGCCACAAATTCACCTTCGGCAAAAACGATCAATGTAACTGCTGTAGGATATTACTCTTTTGATGGATCTGTATGGAAATCCCTTGCTAACCCGGCTTCTGGTGGTACAGTATTAGGATATAGTGCATTAGTGTATGGTAATAGCGTTCCATGGACTGTTGACAATGTTATTACTACCTTTGATATAAGCCAGGGAAGTGGTAATCTTGCATCATGGAGAACTAATAATACTACACTTACTGTTCCTGCTAATCAAGGGGGAACATATATAATTTCATATACAGCGGGACTTTTAATAAATGGCAATGTCCCGACTACCTATTCTTTCATGGCTTTTGCGACTCAGAACGGTAACCAGATAGGTAATCGTTCTACAACTGCAGTGCCTGGGGGAGCATCTACAAATTATGTAAACGAAACCGTTGCCATTACCTGGAGTGTAGTAGTAAATTTAGTAGCCGGGGATCAGATTCAAATGAAAGGATTTACTTATAATGCTTCCGGTAGTCCTACTTCTTTCAGAGTAGTACGTTTATCATTAGAAAAAGTAAATTAGTTTTAAAAAAAATAAAAGTAAGTCGTCTTGAAATAAGTTGGCCTAAAATATAAATATAAAAAATCCGGAGAAATTTTTTCTTCGGATTTTTTATATTAAGACTTAAATATGGTGTCTCGTGTTGTAGTATAATTGCTCCTTTTTACATAGGTGTAAGTCATGTGTATCCTTTGCTTTTTAAGAACGAAATCTTGCTTAATAACCCACTAATTCTTCCTAGTAAAGTATTTTCTCTAATAAAGGTTAATGTCACCTGTTGTACTGTTAAAAAGAACAACCTGTATATAATTACTCTATTAGAATGGAAGTATACCTCAATACTGCCATACTTGAAGGCATAATAATTTCAGACCAGCATATTACTTCTATTTGAAAACCGCCCATTGCCACCCATTGGGAAATGTCGAAATCATAATATCCTAAGTCGAAATTATCAAGATTTTTATCAAATAATAGAACTGTAATTGAAAAACTCTCTCCCTCAACGACTGAAGGCAATTCTGAAATAGGTTTATATAAGGGTTTCATATTTTGATTTATTCATAATTTTAAAAAGTTTCACAAAAAAATCTTCCATTTAGGGACTGTATTTTTACTCACATTAAACTTTATTATAATTCATTCGTTTACTATCAGTTATGAACCAATCAAAGCAATAATATTCTGGATATTCTTAAATATTATTGCAATTTACCATGAAATTGATGAAATATAATAGTTGTCGGTGATTTTCTGTATTGATGCCTATTTATATTTACAGATGCAACTGGAAGAATAATTGCTGTAAAAATAGCAACTCAAATTTTTAATTTATTCATGTTCTGTGATTTATTGGAATAAATTACGTGAAAATTACCCTAGAAGTCAAAAAAACAACATACGTATAATCTACTTAATCTAACATAAATAAAAAATTCACAGTAAATATTCAACGGAGTAGATATTGGTCAAGGCAGTTAATACAATTTTTCAGATTCTATTTGAACTATATTAAATACTTGTTTCTTCAATAATTTATTGTTTTATTTTAGTAATGTTTACAAATTTCATGAGTACGACAAAGTTATGACTTTAGAGATTCCGTTGTCCAGCTTTACATCATCAACACCATGCAATAACTATATAAATGCCGCAAGTTCATAATTTATAGCCTGAATAAGAGAATCCTGGAAGAATTAATAGAATAAGAGAAAATAATCAGGTATCTGTCCAGATGTAGAGAAGCCGATTATGAAATAAAAAAAATTAGAAATCCCCCTTTTATTAACATCCAGAGCTGAGATTTGTTACTTACTAAAGCTTACATTAAAAACATATTAGAGTCGTATTAAAGTTTGATTATAATTTTGCAACATAGTTGCATTTTACTGGATTCTAATCTACATTTGTCAGACAAATTTTTAAAAAATATTATGAACAGCAAAATTAAGATTACAAGTACCCTAAAACAATTAGTATGAGTTTATTCATTGTATTTTATGCTTCGTCTTGTGCGGAAAATGAAAACAACGACGATACAAAACCACTTTCTGTATCTGAGGACAATGAAGGGGAACTAAAAAGACTAAAAGTTAGTGAAGAGGACTTGTTAAAATCTGGTTGGAAATTAATTAAAGATGTTAAATCGCCTTTTATGTAAAAAAATACGAATGAATACTCCAACGCGCAAAAGAACACAGCAACTTTTACTGAACAAAGATTTAATTTAACTGCTGATCACTTACAGCAATTAGGTTACAATGTAAATAGCCCTAAAAGCATAATAGAAAAATTTATTTTTAAAGGGGTACGTCCAGATGGACTTAAATTTAATTCAGGCCTTAAGGTAGATGGTGTTTCTTATCAGGCCGATGGAGATGCGTATGTCCTTCTGGGGAAACCCTCAATAAAAGTGCTCGATGATAATTTACAAATGCCTGATGAAGTTTATACAACTTATGTGGAAAATAATACCAATAAGCCTGCTACTCTTAAAAAAAAATATACATACAAACAAGGCTATCAAACGTCTTGGCAGCGTACAATAAGCGGATCTCTTTCGGTTAATGCAACATGTTCAATTGGAATTCCTATGGCTGGAGCGGAATTGAGTACATCAGTAACAGTTGGTGGAGAAACTACATCCACCGAAAAAACTATTGAAGATGAAGTAGAAGTAAAAGTGCCAGCTCATTCTAGAAAAAAGGTTGCCATTGTAACAAAAATAAGAAAATCCACAGTAAATTATTCTGTTCCTATTTCTGTGCGCGGAGGCTGTATGGCAAATTTTCCTAAAAGTGTTGATGGTCATTATTTCCATTATTTTAATGCCGCGGGAATAAATAATGATGGAAAAGGTAATAATGGTCTAACGAATGGGGGATTGAGATCAGAAGCAGGTAAAGCTGAATCTATGAACCGTGTTGAAACTAAAATTTTAATAAGCGAACCTGAAGCATTAAAAATTTAAAAGGAAAAGAGTTTCATCACTGTTAAATTGTTATAATTAGAATTTTTTAGACAATTGCTCAATAATAGTTTTAATTTACTATTAGCTTTTAAAGAAAGATCCATCAAAGGAATCTAAACAGAATTTTTAATTACTGAATATCAAAGAATGGGTCCGATACAAAGTCGGGCTCATTCTTATTTTGTGAAGTATCAATAGATCAACTACAAAAATAGGTTAGTTTATGGAATAAAATTTATGTAAATGAATAAACAGCAACATGGCAAGACTTGCAAGTTAGAATCTCGTGAAGTGTATATTTGAGTATTGAACAGGATTATTGATAATTTACTGAATTCTTTCATACACAATCATTTCTCCGTTTCTTTTATCGGAGAAATTAACCATTAAGATTTACGATGATTAAATTATGAGGCAAAACATTAAAAGCCACCCGAGATTGAGATCAAGTTTCATTTTACTGCTTGATGAATTAATTGATAAAAAAATTCCGCAGCAGCATTTTTGATCCGGGAAGACTTTATAAGCTTAAATAATTAGAAGCCCATTGCTTAATCTGATGTTATAATGGAATAAGTGAATTTTTAAGTACATTGAATGAATAAGAATTACCAAGACTCCCTCTATCTCCTTAATACATATTAAAGGCAGTTGTCTGTATTAATCAACAAACTTCTATATTTTAAAATCTTACCTATTATTATGGAGATTTTGAAGTACCCTAACATGGTGGTCACTGTCGAAATATTTTAGCTAATGATTATCCTATAACTTATACCATATCATTATGACATCATTTTAATAAGTATTGATACATGATAGTTGCGCAATTTTGTTCAGATCTTCAACAAAAGTGTTCGGAAAATATACCGCTGAGGTCACTCGGACGGACGAGACATTTTTTTTAATGTTTTGTCCGTCTTTTTTTGTTCGCAAACTATTGTTATAGGTAAGATATAGGGTAGTGCAAAATTTAATTTGGTGTTCGAAACGTATTTTCTTCAAATTCAGGTTGGGAATAAAAAAAAGTAATTTTTACATTAATAATAGCTAACAATTAACTCTGTTAGATTGGAATATTCGTAAACTTTATGATGATAATACACTCAATAATGAAAAAAGTCTTGGTAATGTCATATAATGTTATTAGCTTTATAATGAATTCCGAATTACAATATTATTACACCTCACTAAATTTATTAATCATGAAAAAGCAAATCTTTATCGTTGCGTTGTCTCTGGGAGCAACCGCCTTAGGAACCCAGCGGGTTATGGCACAACATTCAGAGCAGGTGAGTACATCAGTCAATATTATTTTATCAGATGTTATTGCAATGGATATTGGCTCTGCTGCTTCAGAAGGCGCTGTAGATTTTAATTATGGGAACACAAAAGATTATAATTCATCAAAAAATGTGACCGTTCCCAATAGTTTAGTCATTATTTCCTCTAAAAATTTTGATGTAAAAGTAAAATCTGAAGGTGCACACTTTGTAAGTGGCGCAAATGTCATTCCTGTAGATATATTACAGGTAAAAGCAATACCAGGGGGAAGTATGGTGGGAACTCTGAATGAGGTCACTTTATCTCCAAATGATCAGGTGCTGGTGAGTAATGCAGGTTTAGGTACTAAAC
Source organism: Chryseobacterium sp. 2VB (assembly GCF_005503635.1). Classification (NCBI taxonomy): domain Bacteria; kingdom Pseudomonadati; phylum Bacteroidota; class Flavobacteriia; order Flavobacteriales; family Weeksellaceae; genus Chryseobacterium; species Chryseobacterium sp. 2VB. The sequence goes on along the minus strand of NZ_SCNC01000040.1, from coordinate 1,499 downwards.
AGTCTTTAAATATTGCTTACTCTATTTCTGCGGAAAATGCATCCAAGGTACTTTTAGGAAAACCACAGGGAACTTATACACAAAAAATAACTTATACTGCCACTGCATTGTAAGTCAATACCAATTTTAAATAGAAAAGCCCTCGATACTACAAAAGTATCGGGGGCTTTCCCATTTATCATATGAAGAAACCTTGTAGTGATTTTACTACACGAACTTCCTTTTTCCACTACAAAGAAAATTTTAGCACCACTATAAATTTGCAGTATACAAAAGATAACAATTAAATAAAAATAACAATAAAATATTACTGCCATGACAAAAGTAATTACAATCACAGCCTTAACTATTGGAGCAATCATATTTGGAACTAATAATGTTCAAGCTCAGAATACAACCGCAACTACAACGGTAAACATCACCCTGAACGATGTGATCTCTATTGATGCAGGAAGTACAGCCATTGGTAATACGGTAGATTTTAACTATGTTACTGCAGCAGACTATAATTCTGATCAGACGATTACTAAAGCGAACTCTTTAAAAGTTACTTCCACAAAGAATTTTAATGTTAAAGTAAAAGCAGGAGGCGCTAATTTTATGAATGGAACGAATTTAATCCCTGTCAATGTTCTGACGATCAAAGCAGCTACAGCAGCCGGAACCATGGGCGGAACAAAAAATACTGTCGTTTTATCTGCAACGGATCAGAATTTAGTTACCAACGCTCCTCTTGGAAGTGCCTTAACACTGAACCTGGATTATACTATTCCGGCAGCAAAATCATCATCTTCTGATATTTTAGGTAAGCCGGCCGGAACTTATACGCAAACAGTAACGTATACTGCAACAGCTTTATAAATTAATTTTTCATATTAATATTTTGTGATTTGGTGTTTCGAAGGCTTCCTCAGGGGGCCTTTGATTTTGTATGTGAGGGTTTTTCTATTTATCATATGAATAAACCTTGTAGTGATTTTACTACATGAACTTCCTTTTTCCACTACAAGGAAACTTTTACCACCACTATAAATTTGCAGTATACAAAAGATAACAATTAAATAAAAATAACAATTAAATATTACTGCCATGACAAAACTAATTACAATCACAGCCTTAACTTTTGGAGCAATGATACTAGGAACTAATAATGTTCAAGCTCAGAATACAACCGCAACTACAACGGTAAACATCACCCTGAACGATGTGATCTCTATCGATGCAGGAAGCACAGCCATTGGTAATACGGTAGATTTTAACTACGTTACTGCAGCAGACTATAATTCTGATCAGACGATTACTAAAGCGAACTCTTTAAAAGTTACTTCCACAAAGAACTTTAATGTTAAAGTAAAAGCAGGAGGCGCTAATTTTATGAATGGAACCAACTTAATTCCTGTCAATGTTCTGACGATCAAAGCAGCTACAGCAGCCGGAACCATGGGCGGAACAAAAAATACTGTAGTTTTATCTGCAACGGATCAGAATTTAGTTACCAA